>JALOPY010000054.1 GCA_025453735.1 bacterium
ACATTGGTATCGACAGCGCCGTGCAACAGCAACAGCGGCGTTTTAATTTTATCGGCATGAAACAGGGCGCTCTGGTCGATATAAATATCAGGACGATTCCAGGGGAAGCTGTTGGCGGTCGCCACCGCGCTGTACTCGTAGCCCCAATATCCTTCGCCCCAGTAGCTCGAAATCGAGCTGATTCCCGCATGAGAAATTCCTGCGGCAAAAATATCCGTTCGAGTCAATAATAGCATGGTCATAAAACCACCGAAGGAAGCGCCGATGCAGCCGACTCGTTTTTCATCGACAAAAGGATGGGCAGCTAAAAATTGCTTTGTTCCATCAATGATTTCATCCGCCACAATTTTGCCCCAGTCATTGACGTGGAGCGCGGAAAATTCCTGGCCAAATCCCGTGGCGCCGCTGGGCTGCAGAACGTAAACGATGTATCCGAGCGCGGCATACAATTCTTTTGGGTACCTTCCGCCAAAATCCCGCGTGACCGGGCTGGTTCCGCCATAGTAATAAACGATGCAGGGATATTTCTTTTCAGAATCGAAATCCGGGGGATAGTAAATATGTCCGTCGATTTCTTTTTTTCTGGCGTTGGTAAATGTCCAGCGCTCGACCTTGCCGAATCGGACATTTTGATAATCCTCTGCCTGCGGATCAGCCAGCAGGCGAAATTTTTTGGTCTTCAAATCGATCACATATGCCTTGTGCGGAACGGCGGCGCTGGAGCCGGTGTAAACTGCAATGGGTTTCTGATCGGCAAGATCGATGCGATCCAGCACCTCGATGCCCAGCTCGATCAGATCAAATTTTTTTCGTGCCAAATCATAGCGATAGAGATGGCGACACGATTTATCAGTGGTGTTGAAATAGATGCAATTTTCCGTCTTGCTCCAGATCGCTCCTCCAATCGCCGGATCGAATTGGCGAGAAATCGGCTCGATCTTTTTCGTGGCGAGATCATACAAATACGTCTGAGTATCGTAATCATTGGGGATCATTCCCGCTGGCACGTTCACCCCCAGATCACCGAACAGTGATGGCGCGCCAGTCACCAAAAGTGTTTTGCCATCGGGCGACCACTGCACGCTTCCGCCCCAGCGATTCGTCCACAACGAATCGAGCTGCATGGTTTTTAGATCAAGCAAAAGAAATTCAGTTTTTGAGTAGGGGCGCTCCGAAAAATCTTCAACAGATCGACTGAACAATAATTTTTTGCTATCGGGGCTGATGCCGTTCAAATTTGTGGAGAGCAATCCGCTCGTTAATCTTCTTCGGGTGCCTTCAGGCAGATTGACCGAATACAGAAAACTACGCTCTCTCCAACCTGGCAAGCGATCGGGCATACCTTCCAGTTTTTTAAGTCCGGATTTTGCCGGCTCCGCGCTTTCGGAAATTTCATAAATAATAAAATTCCCATTCGGCGCCCAGGAATGCCCGCCCAGGTCTTTAATATTTTGCAGCAATGGAATTGAAGTCCCTTGCTGCAAATCAACGATCCAGAGCGTTGTCCCCTCTTTGTTCGAGTTGGTGTATGAAAATCGTTTTCCAGTCGGCGCCCATTGAATCGAGCTAACTTTCATTCCACCTCGCAGGGTTTGAAACATGCTGCCATCAGTGGCGCGACGAATCTCGATCCATGATTCAGATTCATCGGTCGGCGGCATGGTCTGCCGCAGCGAAATTGCCACCAGCTCGCCATCGGGTGAAATCGAGGCGCTGGAAATTTTCGGACCATCGAGCAGATGGGTGATCGTCATAAATTCCCGAGGCAAAGTATCAATTGCAATGTCACTCGCTTGCCACGGATCAGCCATTGTTAAAATAACTTTGAGATCGATCGGATTTTTATTGTCCGGATCGCCTAATAATTTTACAAAGAAAAGATGCTTGCCCATTTCCAATTTGAGGTCCTGGGTGATAGTGCCAGGCTCTGCCGTTGTGGAATCATTTTTTGATTTTTCTGAGTTGGATTTTTCCGCGATCATTTTATGATCAAGATAAATCTGGCAGAGATGATGGCTGAAAAGCTGGGATTTGATTTTTAACCAGCGTTTGGCTTCGAGATAGACTGCGAAATAATAAACCTGTGGAACAGCGCCATCAATCTTTGGGAGGAAGATAAATCCATCCTCATCGGTTTTCAAAGGCTGCCAGTGAAGCGATTTAGATCGATCCCAGGGCACTACGCTTCCCGTCTGCGGGTTCCAATTTTGAAATGGAACCTGCTCGAATTTCAACAGGCTTTTCAAATCAAAATTATTTCCCTTGATATTTTTTGTCTCATGAAAAACTGGTAGTGGCGTTTCGATGGGGCCAAGTGTAAGCCAGGTGGAAATAGAAATTTGCGCGCTGGCATGGTTTTTTTCCAGACCATTTCCCAGGGCAGGCAGCATCAACAGGATGAAGATTCCTGCCAGCGCCATTTGGGTATTTCTGAAATGATGCGTCATAATCGCTCCTTCTGGTGACGTTTCGGATTTAATCCGCAAGGATTTTGTCGAACAATTGGCGTTAAAAGGCTCACGCCTTAACTTCGATTATTTTTCATTTGGCTAAATAACGACGAAACTCATTTTGTAACCCGATATTTTTTTACAAATCCCACCGGACGATAGCTCAATTTCGCCTGCCTCAAGCCGGGATCGCCCAGGTCCTGCTCTCGATTAATGTATGTATATTTTTCCGGCAGGATTGACGCAAAACATTGGTTCACAAATTGATAAATTCCTTTGTATTGGCTCAATGCCTTTTCAAAATGAATGACGAAGCTTTCCCCCCCGGCTAATTCTTCGCCCAGCGTATATGCTGCGGGCTTGCCATCAACATAATAAATGCCGCCGCATAGTTGCAGCGATTCTGACATCTCCAGCGCTTCTCGTGAAGCTTGATAATCACCTGGATTATCCCGACCGTTGCGCCATGATTCCAATACTTCCAGGGCATGAGGAATAAATTCTTCCAGCAGCGGCTTTCCTTCATAATTATAATTATTGATAAAGGCATTCACCAGGTTCTTTTTTTTATGATATTTTCTTCCGGCTAATTCTGCCAATTCCTCGCGGGAATATAAATAATCAAAATTATCGCGATCTTCAAGAATCTGATAGCCCTGTTCCGCAAGCATTTTCGCCTGGTCTTCGGTGGCTGCCTTTAAATTTTTATGATCGTGAAATATTGAATTTAAAATTGCTTTGTCAGGCAGACCAAACGGTAGCATAAAAAACGGGACATCGCCGTCACTGCCAGTGATAATGATAATATCAGCTATTTGGGAGAGTTGATAATTATGCACATCACGAAACAAAAAAATATTAGCAAATGCAAACTCGGAAATCCCCTCTCGCAACGATTGAAATTTCGGATGCAACATCGGGCGGAATTCCATTGTTACTTCTGCCGTCATTGGATAATCAGGAATCATAGTGTAATTCTCATTTGATTTTTATGATTAAATTAATTCTTTCATTCTAAGTAAAATGAGTATAAAAATACTGAAATCTGCTACGGCATGAATCAGAACCGGAATAAGCAATCCCCTGGTTCGAAACACCAGGTACCCCATCATCACGCCAAAAACAAACGTCAAGGCAATGCCGATAATGCCCGATGGAAATCCGCTTTGAAAGTGAAGGAAGCTGAACCAGGCAGCTTGCAGGACAACCGCCCCGGCGAAACCAAGCTGATCGGCAAAATGGCTGAGCAGGATGCTTCGAAAAATTCCCTCTTCATAGATCGCGTTTAAGATTGAAAATCCGATTCCTAATGGAATGAGAAAAACAAGCGGGATATTGGGAATAAATTTCGCATGGGGATTTTGTTCTTGAAATAAAAACCAGACAGCCAATGAAGCAATTGCAAGCACTGCGAAGAAAAGACTGATTGTCGAAACGCCATCTGTGTCTCCTCGAATCAAGAACAGCTTTTGGCGGCCCGATTTTTTTAATGTGAGAAGAAAAACAAAAAGGAGAATTATCACAATAGCATTATTTGCCGGAAAAAATTTATCGACTCCCAGTTCGCTCAGCAAATAATGCAGTACGATAAATAACAGAATGATCTCCAGAGCTTCATTGAAAATTTTCAAAGCGTTCCAATGACGGGAGATAAGAAAAAAAATGAAGAGTAAAAAAAATGTGATATAATGGACTTTTGGAGCGGCAATTATCCACAGCAAAATAGGAATGATCAGCAGAACGAAAAAATAGATAATTTTCCTGCCCATGGGCTGCATCATTTGTGCCTTAATTCGTCTCATATCGTGATTTATTAGCGAAAACAAAATACAAAAATTATCCTATAAAATCAAGCAATTCTTTATGGTCGGGGTAAAACCACACTTACTGGTGGGCGACCCAAAAAGCATTGCTAAACCTTAGAGGTTTAGCAATGCTTACCCACTCAAGACTGCATGATTGTCGGTCGGGCAAGCTGAATTTTGATTTCCTTTCTTATATAATGATTTTTGGCTGCCTTTTTAAACGCAATTTCCAATTCCCAGAGAAGATCATCGATCTGTTTTAATTTTCCGCCATCACATTTTTCCAGTCGAAAACCTGACCTGATCTGAAGGTGATATTTCAATCCGCTGAGACCTTCACATAAAATACGCAACTGGTTTCCGCCTAATTCATAATCCAACAATCGCAATCCTTTTGAGCGAGAGCCAATCTGGAGTTGAGGCAAAGGCAATTCCAACTCGATTCCTTCGGAATATTGAATCTCAATATTTGACTTATTTTGGATTTGGCACTGAATGTTACAATGCACGTCATATTGCGTTTCAACGACCGCGAAGTTGGCATCTGCTTGATCGATCAGGACGTGTTCAATTTGAGCGCCCAATCCAAATGAGGGCGAGAATTTTATATTATATTTGTTTTGTGCATGAGAATGAATTTCCAGCGCAAAGCGATCGTTCGTCCGATGAATGAAAAAATTAAATTTGTCCTGTCCGACGGCATAGTTTTGAACGCGAATTTCATCCCAATCAAAAGGCAAATGTGGGCAAAATTTAATCTCATGGGAAATGGCGTTGCTCTCCAATCCCAGCAAACCCAGAACCAACGGATTAATAATTCCTGTTGCTGAAAAAAGCTGGTGGGGTACTGATGTTGAAACCGGACGATAAAATTCTCCGGAGAGCAATTCAGTCTGCCAGCCCAGCGCATCCAGGCTGGTAAGCCGGGCATTTGCCAGCAAATTTTGCCAGCCATTGATAGCCCGATGATAGCGATATTCAGCCGCGGCAACATAGCCCGTGGTAAAGGGCCAAACACTGCCATTGTTGTAACTGATGGGATCATAAAATTTGCTCGATCGAGCAACGCCTCGAACTCCCCAATCCGTCGCCAGATCTGCGCTTGCCAGTTGAACGATGGTATTATGCGCGTTTTGATTTTCAATCAAATTAAAAAAATAAGGAATCGATTGCCACACTGTAGTATCCAGATGTTTCGACCCATCGGTCAACAGCGCAAAACAAATTTCCTGTTTCTCCTGATCGATAAAAATCTGTTCAAATGAATGATTGGCTTTTTGATAATATTTCTCACACTGCTTCTGAAATTCCGGTTCGCCCATAATCTCGCTTAATTGAATTATGGAACGTAATGCCTGGAGCCAGATCGAAGCCAAATAAATATCCACGAGGTTCCGCTGCAACATCTCCCCCACTTCCATCGCCGCAAGCCCGGCAGCACTATTTTCCATCAATCCATCGCCGTCTTCGTCGGAGCGAATGCAATAGTGATACGCTTGTTTTATTCCTTCCCAATTTTCGATAATGAAATCTTTATCGCCGCTGCGCATCAAATAATCTGCCATTGCGACAATAAAAAATGCCGATGTTTCAGCATGATAAAATCCATAAGGATAATCTTGAAACCAATTCAGCAAATCCGCACTTTGCGTCAACTCATGAAATATTTTGCCGTCGTCACGCTGGTTTTTCGCTAACAGCTCTAGCGATTTTCGAACCAGTTCGAAATCTCCATAGCAATCGACAGCCAGGGAGTTCAAGCAGGTATCTCCACCAAAAAACCAGGCAAAGCCAGGTCGCTGCGTTTTGCCGGAAATTCCATAGCCAGCAACCATGCCTTTGCCCAGATGCGGATTATCAGCCAATCCTTTGTCCAATGAAATTTTCGCCCATTCATAAGCCTGATCCAATTCCGGGAGCGGTGTTTTTATCCTCAACGTCTCTTTTTGTAATCGCTGGTAATACTCATATTTTTCTTGATAGTATGCTGGGATTGAATTCGATAATTGATCGAAAGTATGCATGGCAGTATCTTTGCCCGTCGTGCTTCCGGCAATGATGATTGGAATGTACGTTTCTGCCGCCAAATCAGTTGAGATCGAAATAGCAAATTTCATCGGATCATTGGGCAGTTGATGACCTGGAGTTTCAGAAATCTTTTTGGCGAAAGGAGAGCCGATCAAACCTACGTATTTTTTGCTTCCTTCTCCCAGGTAATAGGATTTTAAATCATCCAGCCAGAGCGTGTATTGTCCGCCCAATCCTGCGGGCCACATCGGTATCAAATTTGGAATAAAACTGATCCATAATTCGAGCGGCGTGCAGGTATCGATATCAAAAAGAACAATGGCACCAGGTTGATCCATCGGCGTGAGGAGATGTTGGTGAATAGTGAAAAGGTCGTGAGAATAACTTATGGTGAGCAGCTCAGGGCGAACGATAATCCGTTTTGCTATGGTCGTGCATTTGATCGAGAGATTGTACTGTGGAATAAAAACCGTGAAATTCAGATCCGATAAAATTTTGAAGGGATAGACCCAGATTTCAAACAAACCGCTTTCATTGCCAAGCATGGCAGATTTTTGCCCCACGCTTTCACAATAGGTTTGGGGAGTGACCTGGCGCTCCAGTTGGATTTCATTACGATAGATTTCGAACTTTGGTACGGTGGTTGAAGATGACAATCGCATGTTGTCTCCTGAAATATACTCATTTCGGGTTAAAATGTAACATGTTCTCACTGATTCCATCGCTCGCAGCGATGGAATCAGTTCTTATCGGGTTACAAATTAAACCTTAACAGTTATATTAAAATGAACAAAAAAATATCCTGGACGATGAAGGCAAGATTATTTTTGAAGACCAAACGTATATGTCCTTGTAATCCAGAGCTCAGCCGGTTGTCCATTTTTCTTTGCGGGAACATACCTGCCTTTTAATGCAGCGCTTTTTGCAGCATTGGCGCAAACAGCGCTACTCGTGGAATTTTCCAGCACGATAACCTCGATGACACGACCGAATTGATCAATATGCAGGTGGAGTTTTACAATCCCCTCGATTCCCTGTTTCTGCAATTCTTCGGAATATTCTGGAATCACTTCAAAAATCGGACGGGGTTGAAAAATTTCGGTACCTCTGAGTGCCGAACTGGATCCTTCGCCTAAAGTATAATCATCAAAACTAAGCTCAGTGTCCTCAATCGTTATATCGTCGGGATAAAACTCATCCTCGCTGGCAATGGGAATGACTGGTCTGGGAGGCGGTTGTCGTGGCGCTCCTTGTCTCGTTAAAGGGATATCTTCGACGTGAAGGGACGTGATGATTGTTGCAACAGGTTTCTGGCGCTGGATTTTATACCGGGGAAATAATAAAAAAAGCAAGATGACCAGGCAGAATGACAGGATCGTCGCTCTCTCGAGGTCGATTTGATAACGATCGGCTGGTCGATTTTTTTTAAATTTTGACAATTAAAACATCCTGATTTTTTGCTCAAATAATTTCAAAGACATCCTTTCTTACCCACCCGACTTTCCCGTCTGCCAAACGAATTTTTGCCCAATCGTCTCGAATTTCTTCAACCTTGAATTTCAGTCCTTCATGTAAAGAAAACAGCTCGGTCGCTTGTGCGCCTGGCGAGCTAAGCACATCGATTTTATCAGCCAGCACAATGGCATAACGGCTGGTTTGGCTATCATTCACTCGAATGACAAAAATCAACGCAGCGAGCAGAAATATGATAACTACAGGAACGAGAACAATATTCAGAATGCGCTGAACAGTTCCCCTTCTTGAAATAATTTTCAGGATAATCATTAGCGCCAGGATCAAGTAAAATCCAAGGGCAAGAAAAGTGAGTGTTTGCATCCCCCATAATCGCTTCAAATCGGAAAATAGTTTGGCAGTTATAAATTGGGGTGGTGAAATGATTTTGTCAATGACAGACAAATTGGCGAGTTCAAGGTTAAACTGAATGTCCTCGTTTTTCGGATCGAGTTTCAATGCCCGCTCAAAATTCAAAATCGCTCTGCCGAATTGCCTGGTTTTGTAGTAGCAATTTCCCAGGTTATAATAAAGCTGCCAGCTCTCATAGCCGCTATTTTGAATTTCAAGGTATTTTTCAATGGCTTGCTCATAATTTTCTTGTTGATAAAGCTTGTTTGCCTGATCGAAAAGATATTGATTATGATCGGCAAGAGACAGGACCGGGACAAGCTGAATTAAAATTAGCAGCGTGCAAATTATAAATATTTTATTCATTTTCATCATTCAAATTTAATCTAATTTCGCATTGCTATTGTTCAGTTAATTTCATTAAGCTAAACCTACCGATTCCATCGCTCAGAGCGATGGAATCGGTGAACATCACCGTATCTTAAAAGATTGATTGTTCATTAAATCACTCGCTCCAATGAAACGATGGCTTGTTTTGCCTGATCAAAAAATTCTTTCATCCCCTGGAGATTCGAGTTTGACGGCGCAAACCGTTGATAATCGCAAACCTGGAGACATGACAGGTATTGCCGGATCACATCGTCCTGGATATTTTTTGATTTCATCAGTTCTTCGACCTGGTCGGTAATTATCCCAGCAGAGGAGATATTAAATTTATCACCCAAAAAACCCATCAATGAATTGGCAGTCTCGGCGTAAAATTCTTTCTGTCGTGTTTCGGAGAGCAATTTTTTTGCCTTATGCAATTTTTTCATTGCCAGTTGATTCGCTTTTCGGCTACGCGCATAAGCGATATTACCGCTTAATTTATCCAGGTGGCGACGATATCCATAAGATGCGAGCACCGCGAGAATCGGAAAAATTAACAGCAAAATGAAGTATGACTTTTCATACAAAAAAGAACCAATCTTTGAAAATTCAGCGTTGCCTGTTTGAATGAAGCGAATATCCTTACCGAGCAGCTTCACTTCTTCTTTCGATAATCCCGAGGTGACTGTCATAAACTCATCAGATCCTTTGGCAACATCGATCACGATTTCCGGGGTTGTCAGAATACGATATTTTTTATTGGCAATGTCAAAATAAGAGAACAGCACCGGCTTGATTTTCTGGACGCCCGGGTATCGGGGAATGAGAACATATTCGAACGTTTTGCTGCCAGACACGGCATTTTCGGTTCTGTTGATATTTTCGGTTACTTTGGGCTCGTATTTCTCAAAATCTGCCGGCACTTCGACATTCGGGATTGGAATCATTTTGATGTTGCCACTGCCGTTAATCTTGATCTTCAGCGAGATTGCTTCATTCGTTTTGATTGATGTCTTGTCAACATCGGCTGACAGATTGAACTGCCCGACTAATCCTGAAAAACTTT
>JALOPY010000622.1 GCA_025453735.1 bacterium
GCTGCGATTGATTCCCGTCTTTTTGATTGTTTTCAAATTTAAATCGACTGGAGCTGCTATCGTTTTGGTGATTATTACGACGTATATTTTAAAGAAGAACTGGTATGATAAATTGGAGGATGATTAATAATTGGGTGGTATTCCTTTTAACTCTAAAAAAGGTTATTATGGCAATTTTTCGAAAAACAGTTTTATTCTTTTTGCTTGTTTTCTCATGCTCATTAATGCTTTTTTCTCAGCCAAATGAAATTATAAGTATCGCTGATCGGCGGGAATTGTTTGTCGATTACCATTTGATCGATAAACTCGAGGGAACGGAACTTCGTCTCCATGAGCCTCGACAGGAAGGTATCGCGATAAAATTTGACAAACCCTGGGAAGGCGGATTCTCAGCTTATGTCACGGTCATCAAAGATGGTGATCTGTATCGAATGTATTATCGAGGTTTGCCACGAACACAGCAGGAGGGCGAGGATATTGCTGTTGCCTGTTACGCAGAATCGAAAGACGGAATTCAATGGACGAAGCCGAATCTCGGTATTTTTGAAGTCATGGGAATACAAGACAATAATGTGATTCTGGCAAATGCCTCTCCCTTCACTCATAATTTCTGTCCATTTATTGATACGAAACCAGGTATTCCCAAATCGGAAAAATTCAAAGCCATAGCGGGCAATGAAAATAGTGGACTTGTCGGTTTCATCTCGGAAGATGGAATTCACTGGAAAAAATTGAGAGACGAATCCATTTTTCGAGAAGGCATGTTCGATTCCCAGAATGTCGTTTTCTGGTCCGAGCATGAGCAGTGTTACGTCTGTTATTTCCGAACCTGGACAGGGGAGGGATATACTGGATTCAGAACGATCAGTCGCACGACATCAACAGATTTTCTCAACTGGACTGATCCTGTCCCAATGGAGTTTGGCAAGACGCCGATGGAACATCTTTACACTAATGCCACGCATCCGTATTTTCGAGCACCCCACATTTATATCGCAATGCCAAAACGGTTTTTTCCGGACAAAGCGGCATTTTCAGCAGAAATTGCTAAAACCCTGGTCGATAATCCTGGCTACCGAATCGCCTCCAGCGACGCGGTTTTGATGACCAGTCGGGGTGCTAATCGCTACGATCGCACCTTTATGGAAGCCTTTATCCGACCTGGCACGACACCCCAGGATTGGATCGCCAGGGACAATACACCAGCGCTCGGTGTGGTGCCGGGGAATGATAGAGAACTCTTTATTTACCGCATGTCCCATTACGCCCAGCCAACGGCGCACCTGACCAGATACTCGCTGAGATTGGATGGCTTTGTTTCGGTTCATGCACCTTATAACGGAGGCGAACTGATCACCAAACCATTTATTTTTAGCGGCAGCGAATTGGAAATCAATTTTGCGACTTCTGCTGCTGGTGGGATTCAAGTTGAAATTCAGAATGCCAATGGCGAAGCGATCCCTAGTGTTTCACTGGATGATTGTCCTGAATTTATTGGGGATGCGATCGACTACGTCGTTCATTGGAAGAATGGCAGCGATGTCAGTCAATTGGCAGGCAAACCAATTCGACTTCGATTTCTGATGAAGGATGCGGATTTGTATGCCCTTCAATTCAAATAGGAAAGCTCAAAATTTATGAAAAAAATTTTTCGTGCAAAAACATTCCGTTATTTTCTGTTGCTGATTCTCTTGTTGTTTGGATGCACAACAAGATCATCAAAAGAAAATGAAAAGTCTGAATCTAAATTCCGCTTCATCTATAATAACGATGGCACCGAAATTTTGGGGAACCGATGGCATAATTTTCGTCCGCTGACAATTGATGATGTCCATTCTTATATTGATGTATTGGCAAATACGCCAGTTACCACTTTTATGATGTGCTCGGGATCGATGCTGCTTTACTATCAATCCCAATACGAACGACCGTTGGGTGTATTGAGTGAAAGCCAAAAAGCGCAGCCAGGTGAAGATTTAATTTTGAATGAAAATATGAAGCAGTACGGTGAGAATTTTCTGGCGCTGCAAAAGCAGGGTACCGATATAATGCAGCTCTGCCTCAATCGAGCCAAAAAATTAGGCATGGAAGCCTTCATCACCATGCGGATGAATGATCTGCATTTTACTGATCCCGATCTGTATGCTCCCGCAGCGCAAAGTGATTTTTGGTTGCAGCATCCTGAATATCGAATGGGCGATTATCCGGGCTGGCATGCTGATGGCGCATTGAATTTTGCTCACGAAGAAGTTCGTCACTATAAATTAAATCTGATCCGGGAGCAATGCGAGTTGTTCGATCTCGATGGAATCGAATTGGATTTTATGCGATTCCTGGTCTATTTTCCTTATGGCAAAGGACGTGATTACCTCGATGTCATGACCAATTTGATCAGGCAAGCCCGTAAAATTGCCAACGAAATTGGAGAACAGCGGGGACGAAAAATTCTGATGGCAGTCCGGGTGCCGCCGAGAATCGATCTGTGCCTGGACAAAGGGCTGGATGTTCCAACCTGGGCAAAGTCAAATTTGATCGATATGATTACGGTTGCCGCTCATTGGACTGATGATCCGGCGTTGCCCGTGAGCCAGTTCAAAAAAGATTTGGGCGCCATCAATATTCCTGTTTACGCCACTCTCGAAAGCGGTCATTATCACCCTCGTGAGTTTCGTTCTCATGGCATGTATCGGGCTGCTGCGGCGCACTGCTTAAACCAGGGCGCTGATGGAATCTATCTTTTTAATTTTTTCTTCCAGGAATTTTTTGAAGATAAAGATGAAAAACCGAAAGACAAAATTCAGAT
>JALOPY010000623.1 GCA_025453735.1 bacterium
GCCTTCGCAAGAAGCATTCTAATTCGCTTGATGTATTCAATGATAAAAACTTACAAGGAGCAGCAGAGAAAACAGAGACTCACGGAGATTTTTAGGGAGAGATTATCTGGAGCTTCCAAAACTCCGTTTCAACTCTACTGACTCCGTTTCTTATTGTAAGGGAATTACTCATTCATTAAGGCTCCCAAAAGAATGGCGCATTTTCAATTTGCGAAGCTATGTTCTTAATTTAGTCTTATCATGTCCTTCATCAATTTCATGATGTGTAAATGAAACTGCCAGTCGATCCCATCGACACTCATCGCAGGATTGCCCAGCTTGCCATCCACTGCGCTGTTTGTCCTGAAGTAAATTGCCATGAGTTCCGATTCGGTTGATTCAGATAAAAGCTCTGCCAACTCATCTGCTCGATTCAGGTACAAATATAACCCGGCAATTAACGCATAGCCTGCCCAGTTGGAAACGCCGGCGACAATTGTTGCATCCGCGGGAACGCTGCAGGCAATCCTGCCGCCCAATCCGCTCAAAATATTATCGGCAATAATTTGCCAGGGGATAACTCCCATTCCAATTTCATTGCCGCCATCGCCGATTCCAATCGTAAAAATTGATTTGCGATGATTTTTTTTATTAAACAATAGATAGATCGGCGCGGCGTATTTGCTGACGGAAATCCCGCGCATATTTAGACATTCACCTGACAGTTCTCTGGGTCCAGATAGTTTAAAACGTTCCAGTTCCTTCTTGCTCGGCTGTTGGGTCTGGTTTAAAAATGTCGATTCCGTGTGACAGGGTCCGACACATTCGATTGAAATCAGGCATTTCAAATTTTGCCTGTCACGAAAAAAATGCAGAATAAATTGATTTGCCGATTCATCTCCCAAAGGAAATTCGATGAGATCAATCTCGTTGGCAAATAGCTGGAGTCCTTGCTTTAACGGAAGGATACAATTCACGTCGGTAATCAATTGAACGGAATACCCCAATTGATTCAATCCCCGTGCCATAAAAAGAGCGCCGGGCGGACCATCATTTTCGGGTGCCGGAGGATTTGCCATCGGGATGAAAAATCCTGTGGCAACAGCGATTTCTATTCCCGGATTTTCTGCCAGAAATTCTACAGCACGATATAAATTGCCCTGACAAAAGGTACAGAGATTATTGCCCGGAACATGATGAATTCCACGATGCCCCAGGTCAGTTTGAATGAGCCATTCCAACTGATGGATCGTCTGGCGAATTTTTGAATGATTGTTTGACATATTAAAATCATGCGCGTTTCGACTGATTCCATAACTCCAAGCGATGGAATCAGCAGGAAATTTTAAGCCGGAATAAGTAAAAAATGATTGAAGGAAAATCTATCGCACGACGATCATCTTGTGCGTCATATTAAATTTGGTAGTGGACATGTGATAAAAATAAATGCCGCTGACAACACTTTTTCCCTGGTCATCGATGCCATCCCAATAAACCGTATAGAAGCCGGCTTCTTTGTCTTCATCGACAAGCGTTTTCAACTTCCGTCCCAACACATTAAAAACTTCAATCCGAACACGGGTCTCTATCGGTATTTCATATTTAAAATAAGTCAACGAATTAAAGGGATTGGGAAAGTTTTGATACAAGCAATATTTCTCTGGTTGCGGAGCTGTCACCGTGATCGTCTGGAGGAATTTTTTTCTGCCATTCAAACAAATGTCCTCAAGCTTGTAATAATAAGTAATCCCTGCGTCGATGGCTCGATCTTGATAAGCAAAATTAGCCTTCCCCGTTATCAATTGGTCATTTAGTTTTGCAAAATTTTCATTCTCGGATTCACTGCGATAGAGATTAAATCCGGCACAATTTTTTTCATAACTTGTCACCCAGAACAAGTCGATAAATCCTTCTACATTTTTTTGCCCGTAAAAATTTTCAACTTTGGCAAACAAGGGATGGTAATAAAATGGAGCCTCGCATTTTTTGAAATCAGACATTGAATTATTTTTGGTAATTAATTTCGCCCTCCAATAATATGGCTTTGCCATCGAGATTTGATTGAATCCAGAAAGATTTTTCAATGCGATGCTCGACGTCTTGCAGGTATCCATCGAAACAATCTGTTTAAAAGTCGTGTCCTTTGCAATCTGAATAATGAATCGACATGAGCGCAACGAATCAATCCTGGCAAGGGAAGAATCATTCTGCCAGATGAACAGTTCTTCCTCGGTGACATGGTCGCCTTTGATTGGAAAAAGCAATTTCGGCGCGGGCAAAATGCTGGTCTGATTTTTTTTAATAATCCATTGATGCGAAAAAGTTGAATCGTTGTAAACGATTTTAATTGTAATGGTATCAGAATTTTTTGATAATAAACCTGGTTGATAAAGAAATGTTGTATCCTGAAAAGTTGTGTCCGGCGTTTCATTGATGAACCAAAAAAATCTCATTGCTTCAAATTTTCCATCGATCACCAGGACGGAAAATTTCAAGCTATCTTGTGAATTACACTCCACGATTTCGTTCACAGGATTGAAAGTAACCGCGAGTTCCGATTTTGCTTGATTTAAATTGGAATGAAAGAGGAACCACTGATGCGTCACCAATGTATCGGGAGCAAAGATCTGAACTTGTATCGTATCAATAATCGAAGTGTGCCGAGCAAGACGATAAATAAAAACGGAATCAGTCGTCGCAGAATCCACCGCGCTGTTGATCGACCATTGGAAACGGCACGAATCGCCCGGGAAATTTACTGAGAAGATCATCGAATCGCCTGCTGCGAAGATAGAATCCTGCTCGGGAAACCAATACGAAG
>JALOPY010000624.1 GCA_025453735.1 bacterium
TTCCAAATTTTCTGTCAATATTTTAATGTTCCGAAACTGCACGGTTTTGCCCACTTTTTTCGCGTCATTGCCGATGCCATGAACCTGCAGGGCAATGAATCCTTTGGCTGTCATGTCATCAATCAGATCGACAGTCGGGATACCATTCAGCCAGACTCGAATGTGATTGCCAATGGCTTCAATGCGAAAATGATTCCACTGCTCCGCTTTGTAGGCTGATTTGGCTTTCGGATTGCATTCGAGATTATAGAGCCAGCCTCGCCGGGCTTCATCGTAAATGCCGCCTGTCCAGGCTCGCGGGGAAGCATCCAGCTCGACCTGGTAGCCATGAACGCGACCGTTCTGATAATCCGGCTTGCTCAAGCTGCGAATCTGAACACCGGAATTTAAGCCATTATCCATTTTAGCCTCGAATTCGAGAATGAAATCGTCATATTCTTGTTTGGTTGCCAGAAACGTGTTTGGCGTGTTCATTTTGCTGATGCCAATAATTGCTCCACCTTCGATTTTGAATTCCGCCGTGCCGTTCAAGACCTCCCAATTTTTCAAATTTTTGCCATTGAATAAATTTTGCCAGCCATCTGAGCCCAAGCCCTCTGTGATAAGACACGCGAGCATTGCTGCTAAGAAGATAAATTTTCTTTTCATGGATTTTGCCTTTCAAACATTGTTAGTCAATTTAACTACGCATCATGGATTTGAAAATTAATCAGACTCTTGAGAACACATGTTATTCTTAAATTCATCAATCAACTGTGCGCCAACAGCATAGGGTGATTTCTTTTTCTCTATAATCAGCTCGATCAGATTTTTTAACTTTTCTTCCAGCGGCGGTTTCCAAAAATCTTTTAAAATTCGCTCCTGAATAATCTCTCGCACATAATTCGAGACTCGTTCCTTTTGCTTTCGAATTCTGATCTGCTCCCGATCGAGAAATTTTGAATGATCTTCAATCAAGTGCAGCACTTCCGGTATTCCGCTGCCGCTGTTAGCAATCATCTGGATGACCGGTGGCTTCCAGGCTCTGGAATTCTCCCGGAATTCAAGCACATATTGAATTTCCAGAATCACTCGATCTGCACCCTCGCGATCCGCTTTATTGACAACAAAAATGTCTGCAATCTCCATCAAACCTGCTTTCATCGCCTGAATCGAATCGCCGGATTCAGGGACCAAAACAACGACGGTAGTATCCGCAGCTTCGACAATATCCAGCTCGGATTGTCCCACGCCGACGGTTTCAAAAATGACGATATCAAAACCGAAACCATCCAGCAGATCGGCAACCTCCTGGGTTCGCTGCGCCAGACCACCGAGGCTGCCTCTCGTCGCCATGCTACGAATGAAAACTCCTGGATCAGTTGCCAAATCTCCCATCCGAATCCGATCACCCAGCAACGCGCCGCCAGTGAATGGGCTGGTCGGATCGACCGCGATAATACCCACGGTTTTGTTTTGTTTTCGATAGAGCTTGGTCAATTGATCAACAATTGTGCTTTTTCCCGCACCAGGCGGTCCTGTAATTCCAATTCGAAATGCTTTTCCAGTTCGATAATAAATTTTATCGAATATTTCAGAAATTGAGTCGCTTTCATTTTCAAGATGAGAAATTAAACGCGCCAACGCCCGTCGATCACCAGAAAGATAGCGTTTGATGAGGTCATCCATTTGGGACTTTCTGTTAAATTCAATTTAACAATCTTAATTAAATTCAAGAGCATGGAATTTTTAAAAAGAAATGGGAAAAGTAATTCTTAAAAAAGGGTTAGTAAAATTAAACAAATTTGAGGTAAGATTCAAGTAGTTTTTTAGATGAATTGTCTTTGAGACAAAAATCGATTCCATCGCGACTAACGATGGAATCGATAAAATTGCTTTTGCTCCAATCTGATAAATGAATCATTAATTTGCAGTGTTTAGCGTAATCAGTCGTTTAAATTAAAAGAACATTTTCAGTTCTTCCTCCCCCACCCATCCCGAATCACCCGCAGCGCATTCTCGCCCCAAATTTTCTTGATCATGGTTTCAGTATATTCTTCGGCAATCATGCGCTGGGTGAGTTTGCACAATCCCGCGGCATCTTTGATGTCATCCGGGGGATCGTTGAAACCATCGTAGTCTGTGCCAATTGCGACGTGATCGATTCCGCCTACTTTAATGAAATGGTCAAGGGTTTTGGCAATGAAGTTGAGTCCCCGCTTGGTTTCATGGGGCATGAGCCAGTAATTCATAAACACGATACCGACAACGCCACCGCCATCTGCTATCTTTTTAATCTCCCAATCTTTCAGGTTATAGGCTGCTGGATTGATCTCGTAAGCGCCAACATGAGAAGCGATGATCGGCATTTTCTTGCCGACAATTTCATACACTCGTTTTCGCGTAGGCGGCGTGCAATGAGTCACATCGATGATCATCCCCAAATCCATCATTTTTTCGACAACCTGCTCGCCCAATTTGGTCAATCCACGCGTCAGGTCCCGATCGCCTTTGAAACAGCCGAAAATCTGGATATTTTCCGGATAAGGAAAACAGGGATATGCAACTCCATTATCATTGAAATGCGCCAGGGAAAGGTATGCCACACCTCGCTTGAAAAAGTGGTCGAGATTTTCCACTTTTTCACCCAGGCTATGAGCACCTTCGATATTATGGATCACAGCTATCGGAGCGTCGTCTCCCAATTTGAGAATATCATCAAGCTCCTTCACCGAATAAGCCATTTTTGCGAAGGGCTTGCCGGTTCGTTTGTCCTTTGCTTTTGCGACCTGCTTCTCCATTTCGTCCAGCATGTC
>JALOPY010000625.1 GCA_025453735.1 bacterium
GGTTCGAGAGGGCGTGTAACGGATGACGATCTACGACGAGCGGTTAAAGAAGCGCCCTCAGCGCCCCCAAAAATTCCCCGTGCCGCTGCGGTCAGCCACGAGCCTTCGACGCTGGGATTTGATTTCGAAAAATATGGCGCCATCCGACGAGAGCCGCTCAAGGGCATCCGCAAGCGAATTGCTGAAGTCATGGTCCGATCGTATTCGACCATTCCCCATGTCTCCCACACCGATGAGGCAGATGTGACGGATTTGTTTGAAGTGATCAAACGACAGAAACCAATGGCGGAACAGCGTGGCGTCAAATTAACGATTACGGCTTTTATTACCAAAGCGGTCGTCTCGGCGCTGCAAGCTTTTCCCGATGTGAATACTTCATTGGATGAAGAATCAGGCGATATTGTTTATAAAGATTATTACCACATCGGCATTGCGACAGATACCGAACAAGGCTTGATGGTGCCAGTGGTGAAAGATGCGGATAAAAAGAGCATCCTCCAGATCGCTAAAGATATTCAGAATCTGGCAGCGAAAGCCCGCAACCGGGAGATCGATCTGGAATATTTGCGAGGCGGAACGTTTAGCATCACCAATCCTGGCGGCATCGGCGGCATTCACGCCACGCCGATCATCCAGCATCCCCAGGTAGCAATTTTGGGCGTATTGGCAGCGAGAAAGAAACCCGTGGTCAAGGACGATCAGATCGTCATTCGCACCATCATGCCGCTGGTAGTCTCGTTCGATCATCGCCTGCTCGATGGTGCGACTATGGCGAGGTTTATGAATCATGTTATTGATCTGTTATCTGATCCGATGAAGATGCTGGTTGATGCATTTTAATTTGTTGAAGTGGAGTGCTGGAGAAATGGAGGAATGGATTGTTGGAAATTTGGCCAGCATTACTCCATAACTCCATTACTCCTTTTCCAATAAATATAAACTGATATTTGATAAAAAAGATTTTGAAATGACCAAAATTGGAGATAAAAAAAATGGTTGTTGGTGATTTCACACAAAAAGTTCAAACGGTTATAATCGGCGCAGGACCTGGTGGCTATGTGGCGGCGATTCGAGCGGCTCAGTTGGGACAGGAAGTTGTGGTGATTGAAAAAGAGCTGCTTGGCGGCGTTTGCCTGAACTGGGGCTGTATTCCTTCCAAAGCCATGATCGAGGTTTCAGGATTGAAAAAGCATCTGGAAAAAGTGGGGGAGATGGGGCTGATGGTAAAAGATGTTTCTGTCGATCTGAATCTGCTGCATAAATGGAAAAATGGGGTGGTTGAAAAACTACGGAATGGAATCGGAATTTTATTGGAAAAAAATGGTATTGAAGTGATCTATGGATCTGCCAGCTTCACCGAGCCAGGAAAAATTCTGGTCGCCAGTGAGCATGGCATTCAGCGATTTGAATTTAAAAACTTAATTCTCGCTACAGGATCAACGCCGATTCCGCTGCCAGGAATTCCATTTGATCATGAGCTGATCATCGACTCGACCGATGCGCTGGGGCTGGAAAAAGTGCCTGAAAAAATGGTCGTTGTCGGCGCTGGCTCGGTGGGAATCGAATTAGGATTAGTTTATGCCAAGCTCGGCTCGGACGTGAAAATCATTGAATTTCATGATAGATTGCTTCCATTCCTCGATCCCGAATTGCCAAAAGTATTAGAGAAATCCTTAAAAAGAAATGGCGTGAAATTGCTGCTCGGTACAAAGCTTGAAAAAGTGAATCGCAAAAATGGCAAAGCTGAAATCGTTTATTCCCAGGCAGGAAAACAAACCACGATGGAAGCAGATAAGGTGCTGGTCGCCATCGGTCGCAGCCCGAACACCGAAGGAATCGGACTGGATAAAATTGGTTTGAAAGTCGATCAAAAGGGTTTCATAAAAGTGAATGAAAAGATGCAGACTGAAATTGAGAATGTTTATGCCATTGGTGATTTGATTCAGGGAGCCATGCTGGCGCATCGGGCATCGCACATGGGCAAGATCGCTGCCGAAGTCATTTCAGGCAAACCATCAGCGTTTGATAACCTGGCAATTCCAGGCGTGATTTTCAGCGACCCTGAAATTGCGACTGTTGGATTGACCGAAGCTGAAGCTGAAAAACAAGGCTATAAAATCAAGGCAGGTGTTTTCCCATTTCGTGCGCTTGGCAGAGCTATGACCATCGGCGAAACAGAAGGCTTGACCAAAGTGATTTCCGATGCCGATTCAGGAACAGTTTTAGGCGTTCACATCATCGGACCTCACGCTTCCGATCTAATCGCCGAAGGCGCATTGGCAGTGGAGTCAGCTTCCCATATCGATGATTTGACATTGACAATTCATGCCCATCCGACATTACCCGAGGGGATTGGAGAAGCTGCCGAAGCGGTGGAGAAGAAGGCGATTCATATTTTTAACATGTAGGACAAATTGCCAATTTGTCCTACAGAATGTCTATCGAAATATCAACGACAAATCCAACTCTAAGTCTTCCAGCAATTTGCTTTTAAATTTTTCGGTCTTTTTCGCTTTATGAAAAAGCTGATACCTGGTATCATTAAAAGCCCAGATCTCGATTTTTTCTTCCTGGGGATCAACGATCCAATATTCTTTCACCCCGAATTTTTCATAGACGAGCTTTTTAAAAATACGATCAGTTTCAATCGAAGAAGGAGACAAAATTTCAATAATGAGGTCGGGTGCGCCCTGGATATTCAGTGTTGTTAAAATCTGATAATTCATTTTTGAGATGAATAAAAGATCGGGCTGAAAGATATTGATATTTGAAAAGATGACATCACAAGGAGCA
>JALOPY010000626.1 GCA_025453735.1 bacterium
GGGTGTGTTCGGATATTGCTCGACCACCTGTTGATATTGCTTAATTGCGCTTTCGTAGGCTGTTTTCGCCAGGTTGGTCTCCTGGCTGGATCGGTAATGCTCAGCGATGTAAAGCGGAATATTGAGCGCCTGAATGGTTCTGGGATAATTTTCGACGATCCATTGGTATTCATTGACTGCGGTATTCCAATTGTTCTGATCCTCATACGATTTGGCAATGCCCAGTTGCGCATTGATGCAAGAATTGTCATCCGCCTTATAATTCGCAAGGATATGCTGAAATCGATTCCGGGCATCGTCGTATCTCTTCTGGCTGAAATAAATATTTCCGATTGCGAGGTGGACCTGTCCTAAATTTTTCTCCTCGGGAAATTTTTGTAGAATCTGCTGAAAAGTTTCCAACGCTTTTTCCTGTTCGCCCAATTGTTGAAAATATAATGTCCCTAAGGTAAACATGGTGCCAATGATTTTGGGATCATCGGAATATTGAAAAATCATATCATTCAGAACTTCAACGGCTTTATTCCAATTTCCCTGGTCTCCATAAGTCATCGCAATCTGATTTTGCGCAGCAAGAGAGACATCAGATTCCGGATATTTTTGCATGACATCGGAGTAATAATTCCGGGCTTGTTCGTATTGTTGATCAGCCATGAGGACATTTTCCTTTTGCCGATAAAGTCGCGCCATATAGAGCGGCGTGTTTAAGATATTCAAGTTTGGCAACAAGGTATCGCTCAGCACCGGTGGATAATCTTGAAATACAATCTGGTATGCTGCGATTGCATCGTCAAACTGGTTGGCTCTTTCATACAACTGGGCTAACGAGAACTGCGCAACCGCACACAGCTCAATATCTTCGGGTGATCGTTTGATGATTTCTTTATAGATCTGCATTGTTTCATTATCTTTTTTTTGCATCAGCGCCAGTTGGGCAAGCGTGAGCCAGCTTCGTCGCACAATGCCTTTGATCTGTTTTTGATCTTCGTAGCCGGAGCTGAACTTATCTATAATCTCTCGATACGCCTGCTCCGCTTTTTCATAATCTTCAGGGCTCGCAATCTCCGGATTCGTTAGAATATTTTGTTTGATTTTTTCACCTTTAAAAAACAGTTTTTCGGCTGAGAAAACAGCCTGATTCTGTAAATCGCTTTTTGAGCATGAAACGATTATAGCAGCAAATAGCACCACCAATGCAATCGTAACATATTTATATGAAAATGACATAATATCCTCCATTAGAAATCACAAATTACTTTTTAAGAACATAGCTCGATAAACTATTAATTTCCCTACAATGAGAAGCTGAGGAACCAGGGATTACACGGAATTTTATATCCGCTGCAAAATATCGCCAAAAATGTCGCTGTGAATCTCTGTTGACTCTACTGCTCCTTGTAAGCTTTTTAATTGTAATTTTTGGACATACTTTGAAATTCGGATCCAACCGGATTCACTCATTTCATAACATCAATATTTTCGCGACTGGTTTAACAACAGGTAAAATCGAGTAATCGAACCAATTTGAAAATAGCTCGAAATGAACGAAACAAAAATACCTGCAGCCAGGATCGTGACGATAATCTCCGGCGTATTTTTCGTGATCAGAACTGGAGCTTTTCGCGTTAAATAATTGATTGGAAAATAGAGTAATGTCGGCACAGCAATTAAAAAAAATGTGGTCACTGCATTTCGTTTGAACAGCACAAATGTTTTTGCAATTGCCTGAAATAGTTTTTGTTTTTCTAAAATGATAAGCACCGTGCTAAATGCGAACACCGAAGCCGTTAGAATTGCAAATAACAATCCGACCATTTCAAATATCTGACCGAGACGGTAATCCGGCTGAAAAAAGTCTTTCAAGAGCAAAGGAATACCAATGATCATCAGCAGCGTTAACGCAGTTTCAATAATCCAGATGATAAACAGGAGGCCATATCTGGGCAGGGTCATTTTCAAGGATTGACCAAAACCATGTTTCTCGCCATTGAACGTTCCGGCAAAAAGGTATGTTGCCATTCCAATGATAACGATGCCAATAAGCCCGCTCAGAACAATGTTGACCTGGCTATAAAATGGCGAAAGTATCAAATAGAAATTGGGATAGTGCAGCGCCGGCTCGCCAAACAGCTTATTAATAATCGGTACAAAAATTTTGGAGAAGGGACCTTGCGAAAAATTTGATAGTGAAAACAGCAAAATCACCTGCAAGATTGCATAGAGAAAAAAGGGAACAAAAGTCATCACATTTTTCATCGACTTAAAACATTGCATCCAGAGCCAGATCAGTCGTTTAAATTTTCCACCCATCTTCGAGACACTCCTCTATTTATGTGATAAAAATGAAAGTAATTGACTAAGGACTGTGAATTAATAGAGTTACTCATTTAATAAAGCAACCGTACCTTTCAAAGAGCAAACATCATTTGTGAATGGGACAGGTATTTAATTCACATCCTAAAGTTACTCATTTGATAAAGTAATTTTGCCTTTTGATGAGCAAGGAACATCCATGAATGGGACAGTTACTTAATTCACGTCCCTAAGGTTTTGGCGTTCCGCTTGCTTCATTGCTTCCGGAAGACATGCCCCCCTGATCCGTGACAAAAATACGATAGTAATAGGTTTTGTTTTTTGTTAAATCGGCATCATAATATTGTAATGAATAGCGGTTATTGATAATTGCAATTGGCGCCGCGAGTGTATCCACTGGCGATGATTCGGAACGATAGATGCTGTAATATTCGAAATCAAGGTCATCGTTCTGGGACCAATTCAGTCGCAACGTG
>JALOPY010000627.1 GCA_025453735.1 bacterium
GCCATGAAGTAGTTGCGCAATATCTTTCAGCACAACATCGCCAGCAGGATGTCCATTCGTATCATTATAATTCTTAAAATAGTCGATATCAATCATCGCAATTGATACATTTATATTATGCCTTTTCGCACGGGATATTTCCAGGTATAATTGCTCTTTGAAAAAGCGATAATTATACAGCTCAGTCAATCCATCTGTTATCGCAAGCTGGCGAAGCTGCCCCTGCACTGCTTCCAGTTCTCTTATCTTTATTTCTAATTCATCATGCAGATGTTTAATTCGCAATAACGATTTTACTCGAGCCAATAATTCCAATTTATGAAACGGTTTGCTGATAAAATCGTCAGCTCCGGCGTCAATTCCTTTAATTTTATCTTCAAGCTCATTTAGCGCGGTCACCATAATTACGGGAATGAATCGGGTTCGATCATCGGATTTGATATGACGGCACACCTGAAATCCATTCATCTTTGGCATCATAATGTCTAATAATACCAGATCAGGGGATTCTTCCTCGATCCGTTTTAATGCTTCAATACCATCCGGTGCTAAAACGACTTCATATCCTTCGGCTTCAAGATATGTCTTTTGCAATTTTCGGTTTAACTGAATGTCGTCCACGACCAATACTTTTGACTGCCCATGATTTTTGTTTAACATGCCTGTTGTTTCTCCCATAGTTGTCGCTCAATGATGAAAAGCATTCAAAAAATCCCACACCCATCTTCGTATTGAACCTCAGACTAAGTGTTATCAAAATTATATCGAATATCTGGCTGGCGAATTGCCCTCACTTCGTCCAGTCGTGAAACTGGCGTCGTATGAGGAGCGTTTTTTACCATCTCTGGATTGTTTTCGACCTCCTTAGCAATATCAATCATGCACGCCGCAAAGCGATCTAATGTCTGCTTCGATTCTGTTTCTGTCGGCTCGATCATTATTGCTTCACGAACGATTAACGGAAAGTAAACTGTTGGAGCATGAAAGCCATAATCCAGAATCCGCTTGGCGATTTCAGCGGTCGAAACGCCTTGTTCTTTCTGTTTCGAGCCTGATAATACAAATTCATGCATCCGCGGTCCGGCGAATGGTAATTGAAAATGGCTTTCTAATTCTTTCATGAGATAATTGGCATTAATGATTGCGTTCTCACTTACCCGTTTCAAACCATGACTTCCCAGCATTCTGATATAAGCATACGCACGGATCATAATCCCAAAATTGCCATAGAAAGAATGAACTCTGCCAATTGATTTGGGACAATCATAATCCCAGCAATATTCATTTTCGTTCTTCGTGAGTTTCGGGACTGGTAAAAAATCGATTAGCTTTTCAGAGACGCCAACCGGTCCTGATCCGGGTCCGCCTCCGCCATGGGGCGTCGAAAATGATTTATGCAAATTAAAATGCAGCACATCGACTCCAATATCACCCGGACGAACAATGCCAAGCAGCGCGTTTAAATTGGCGCCATCCATGTACAACAATGCTCCCACCTCCCGGAGCATGTTATTGATTTGAGCAATTTGTGTTTCAAATATACCGAGTGTATTCGGATTCGTCAACATCAATGCTGCTGTATTTTCATCCAATTTGCTTCTGAGGTCTTCAAGGTCAACCAAACCTTTTTCATTCGATTTTACCTGGACAGCAGAGTAGCCGGAAATCGTCACGCTCGCGGGATTCGTACCATGAGCCGAATCTGGAATTAAGATGTTTTGCCTCGGGTTGCCCTGGTTTTCATGATAGGCTCGAATCAACATCAAGCCAACTAACTCGCCATGCGCTCCTGCCGCGGGTTGCAAAGTTACAGCTTTCATGCCAGCGATTTCACGCAAATACTCGGACAATTCATACATCAATGCCAGAGCGCCTTGCGTTAATCGGGTGCTTTGCATGGGGTGCAAATCTTTCAAGCATGCGCTATTCGCTACATTTTCATTGATCTTGGGATTGTATTTCATGGTGCAGGATCCCAAAGGATAAAATCCTTTATCCACGTGATGATTCAACCGCGAGAGCGCAATGAAATGACGAACGACCTCATTCTCGCTTACTTCTGGCAATCGGGCTGGCTGCTTTCGAATAAACTCGTTTGGAATAAGTTTGTTTGTTTCTTTTTGAGGCACTCGGCGTTGAGGAAGTGTATAACCTTTTCTATTTTTTTCACTGAGATCGAATAACAGTTCCGACAAGACTTTTCTCCGAAAAATTTGAAATCAAATGCGTCTATTAGTTATTATCGTTGCTTGAGTCACATAATAACTCGTATTTTATATTGCGTTTAAAATACGATTTAATTTGTCAATAGTCAAGTATTTTTTCTAAAAATCGTATTAAAGTACATTAACAAAATTCATTCCATTAGTTCAAATTTTACAAATAAAAAAACACTTCGCTTTGCTATTTTTATCTTGCATAATAATAAAAAACAGACTATATTTAGCCACTTAAAAATTCCGAAGGTATGTTGCATCTCAGGTAAGCATCAGGAGGTTTTAGACCATGAAAATTGAAGAAGAAACAAGTGGAATCGAAAGTAACAGCAGCAAAATACATTATGTGCCAAATGCAGATGTTATCTCTTTAGAGACGATCGTACACATAATGGTGAACAAAGGAATTTGCACGGCTGATGAACTTTTTATGTTAGAAGGGAATGTCCAGGAATTAAATAGCAATGACAAGAAAAGCCAATTTGTAAAGATTCAAAATAATTTTGATCGAGGTCGCTTTTCTGGCTTTAAAAAAACGATGAGCAAGCATAGCTGGTCTCGCAAACTGGGG
>JALOPY010000628.1 GCA_025453735.1 bacterium
TCAGGAAGGTGAGAGAATTCTTGATTTAAATTTTGGGTGCGATTTATGGGCGAGTCCGTTTTTTCCAGCCAGCGTCGCAGGGTATTGTTCATCAGAAAGATTTTTTGATGGCGATTAAAAACCAAAAAGCCTTTTCGATTGTCATCTGTGACCAATGTTTGAATCGATTGCAGCATCTGACATCGGCAGCAGAGCCTGCTTGAAAAAATCGTTAAAAAAGCGATAATTCCAGTGATGAGAATGGCAAGAACAATCGAATAATATCGGGTGACGAAGTAAAATCGATTCTTAACCAATTGTCCCAACTCAAAGTGATTTTTATCCCCGAGTATAATGTGGGGCAATAAATTTTCACCCCGATGAACGACTCCCACACATCGCTTGCCCGGAAAACATGCTTTTATCTTCAAGTTAGCATCCAGCAAAAAATCACCTTCCACGCAACTGGCAACAATTCCGTCAATTCCATCCTTGTCAATATCATCTATCGATTTCAGGGAAAATGGAATTAGCGGGAAAAGACGCTTTTTCTGTTCCTCGAAATTTTGATCAAACACGACAATCTCATTTTTTGATCGAATGGCGACTATTTCGGGACGCGGCTCGCGATCGATATTAGAAATGATGACGCTAACTAACGGCACATTTCCCTGCCATTTTTTCACTTCATTGAAAGTAATCGGATCTAATAAAACTATTTTTGACTTTAAAAGTCTTTCCGAATTTGCTTCGGTCCAGGCTAGTAATTCTTTTTTGCCATCCCCGTCAAGGTCTTCATAAAACAGAATGTAATTGGAAAATTTGCAGCTTATTGGCTGAGATCTTGCCACCTGCGGAATAGGATTCAAATCAAAAACAATGAGGAAACTATGCTGGTCATCAAATCCACCGGCATTCGCTCCATTATTCGGCGCCGTGCCAAAGCAGAGAACTTCTTGTCTGCCATCGCCATTGAGATCATCCATAAAATTATCGCGCGGCGGTGAGCCAACCATACATTTCCCGATCAATTTACCGTCCGGAAGCGAATGAACCAGAATGCCACGAGGCATCCTCGCATACCCAGTGGTGATCACAGTAATTAATTCTTTGGTACCATCGTTATTTAAATCTCGAATATAACAGCCGCGGATGTAAGGATCCCAGGGCAATACGCCTTCTTCTTCGATTCGAGGCTTGCCATCGATCAAAAAGAAATAGAAAATTTTTTCGCCGCGATGATTAACAAAGCTGACAAAAAGCGAATCATGGCGCACGAACGGCACCATGATTTCCAGGATGCCATCGCCCTCATAATCCACCGGATACACCGTATCCAGAATGCGACCGGCGAAATTTGCCTGCTCGATGGTCTTGCCCTCGAATGTCATTAAATGAATATATGATCCCACCTCTCCCACATTCAGCGGATTTTTAATGCTTATGATTTCGGTATAGCCATTGCCATCTAAATCCAAAAGGATCATATTGTCGCCGAAAAAAGTTTGGCTGCACTGAAATTGGTACGGCTGTTTTTGGGGCTGCAGCAGCGTCGATTTCGGGGACGAGCACGAGCATGCCAGAACAGCAAGTATGCAGAAAATCAGCAAGAATTTTATGGAAGCCATATTTATCTCGTGATGGTTTTCAAATGAATGGATTGCCTGCCAGGTGGAATTTAAGATTTTATTATTACAATACCTGCACACCTGGCTTGATGCGTGAATTCATAAATTTTTATTAAGTGATTATAAAAAATATTTTCGACTTTTCAAATAATTTGATCAAAAAATTAACATGAAATTCTTGTGATATTCAGTTTTAAAGCTGGCGGAGTGCGATCCCTTGATGGATCGCAAGTGGCAGCGCATAAAGGCGCTGCACTCCATCGCAAACACAATTGCCTGATCGAAAATCTGGAGTTTGAAAAATTTCTCATAACTTTGCTGCGATTCCCACGTACATTCATTCAAATTCTAAGCGCCAATCAACAAATACCAAACAAATTCCAATTAACACAAGATCAATTTTCAAACGCAAAACGAAAGATTTGCTTGCAACCACTCACTATCGCTGGAGGAAGGATGTATTTTTTGAGACCGATCCTGATTCTATTTCTATTTCTAATTTTATTCGTCGCTCCAACGAACGCCATCGAGCCGCTGCGACCCTATCGCACTGAAACACCCCCGATCATCGACGGCATTCTGGATGATGCGCTATGGCAGCAGGCGCCGAGTGAAACCGGCTTCATCACGTATCATCCGGATTACGGCGCCCCAATGAGCGAAGCCACGAAAGTCTGGTACGCGTATGACAGAGAAAATCTTTACTTCGCTTACCAATGTTTCGATAGCGAGCCCGATAAAATTAAAACCTCAGTTTCTGCCCGGGATAAAATTCGTCCTGACGATTGGATCTGCATCAATCTCGATACCTTCAATGACCAGCAATCGCTGTATGCGCTTTACGTGAATCCGGCAGGAATTCAGATGGACAGTCGGGCGACGCTGACGGATGAAGATATGAGCATCGATGTGGTCTGGTACAGTGCAGGGAAAATCGATGACGAGGGTTATTCCATCGAGCTGAAAATTCCGTTCAAGAGCATTCGTTTCTCGCACAAAGAACCGGTGGAGATGGGCGTGATTTTCGAGCGCTACATCAGCCGCAAATCCGAAGCTGGCACCTATCCTGCGCTTGATCCCAAGTGGGGACAGAATTTTCTCACGCAAACCCGACCATTGATCTATGAAAATGTGAAGCATTATCGTCTCGTGGAATTGCTTCCCGCGGTGAC
>JALOPY010000629.1 GCA_025453735.1 bacterium
ATTAAATCAATGATGCATACGACAGAGTTCATTCTTTTTTTTCAAAGTGCCTTGAATTGTAATTTGAAAGGCTCCCTGAATTTTATCGATGCAATTGACCTGGGCAGTCCAGTTTTCAGAGGCTCCCAGGATTTTTTTGATGTTCTCTTGCACCTGACGAGAACCAGGATTCAAGTATTCGATAAAATCAAATTCCTGTGTATTGAATTTTTCCATAGCTATCTACCACCTCCTCATCATCCAGGTTAGGACAAAAATCATCTACACAAAAGAAAATATAACTTATAAATTAAACTATTGAGTGAATATAATCACAGTTTGATCTAAAAGTCAATAGTTGTTAAGCAAAATTAATTTACATATTATTAACATTGATGTTGGGAGAGCCAATTTAGAGAGGAATAGAATAAAAATATGAAAAGTCGAGAGAATATTTTAACTTGTCTTTGAAAGACTTTTATGAAATTTGATGAGCTGGCATCTAAAATTGATTCAATTAAAAAAAAACACTTGCAATTCTTTTCAAAATGATATAATATAGTTCCAATTAATTTCTCATTGAATTCACAGGCATAAAAATAGAAAATCAGGTTGCATTAAAATTTGGAGAACGTTATGAATCAATCCAGTTTGATAACAAAAGCCTATGATATGGCGAAACAACGGTATGCGGAATGGGATGTTGATACTGAGTTCGCATTGAAAAGATTAAATCAGCTTTCGATCTCCCTTCATTGCTGGCAGGCGGACGACGTCGGCGGATTTGAGACTCCCGAGTCAACGCTGTCTGGCGGGGGAATTCAAGTGACTGGCAATTACCCTGGCAAAGCAAGAAATGCAGATGAGCTGCGCATGGATCTCGAAAAAGTTAATTCACTGCTGCCGGGAAAACATCGGCTGAACCTTCATGCCATCTATGGCGATTTTGGTGGCAAGCGAATCGATCGGGACGAAATTACGACGGATCACTTCAAAGGTTGGGTCGATTGGGCGAAACACCAGAACATCAAGTTGGATTTTAATGCGTCCTGTTTTTCGCATCCCAAAGCCAATGATGGATTCACATTGAGCAGTAAAGATAAATCTGTTCGGAAGTTCTGGATTGAACACGTGAAGCGCTGTCGTGAGATCAGCGCTTTTATGGGACGCGAGCTGAGCAGTCCCTGCATTCATAACCTCTGGATTCCCGATGGAACAAAAGATTCCCCGGTCGATCGTTGGGCTTATCGTGCGCTATTGAAAGATTCGCTGGATGAAATTTTTTCGATTGAATATGATCCCAGCGAAATGAAAGATGCTGTTGAAAGCAAGCTGTTCGGAATTGGGAGTGAATCTTATGTGGTGGGTTCTCATGAATTTTATATGGGCTATGCCATTTCACGAGGCAAGATGATTTGTCTGGACCTGGGGCATTTTCATCCTACTGAATCCATTGCGGATAAAATCTCAGCCATCCTGCAATTTTCAGAGGAGCTGCTATTCCACGTTAGCCGTGGCGTACGCTGGGACAGCGATCATGTGGCGATTTTAAACGATGAAGTGAAAAGTGTTGCTGAAGAAATTGTTCGCGCTGGTGTTCTGGATCGAGTGAATATCGCCCTGGATTTTTTTGATGCCAGTATGAATCGGGTGGGCGCTTATGTTATTGGAGCCAGGGCGACGTTGAAAAGCTTTTTGATCGCGCTGCTGGAACCGACTGAAAAATTACGAGAATTTGAGGAAGCTGGAAATAATTTCGCTCGTTTGGCATTGCTGGAAGAATTAAAGACCATGCCTTTCGGTGCAGTGTGGGATTATTTTTGCTTGAAAAATGATGTGTCACTAGGGGAAGCGTGGCTGGAAGAAGTTCAAAGATATGAGCGGGAAATTTTAAGAAAAAGGTAGGAATTTTTTGAATGTTGGCTATCGAAAGCGATGTCTATTTAACAGGACAAGAGTGAAATTTGCCTCGTATTTTTATTTACAATCGCTGAAAAAAAATTAAAATTTTTTGAAACTTTATTCACCCCTCAAGCGTATGAGACTGAAACTTCTGACAAATTAATTGTCAGAAGTTTTTTTTGAACAAAAGGCTTACTTACCGTTAGGTATAGATACTGAATGAAGGCAATAAACGATAAAATTGAAAATGAAACCACGACAAAAGCAACGATTTTTCGAGCAGCAGCCAAATTGTTCGCCGAGAAGGGCTACAACGGAGTATCTATGCGAGAAATTTCTGAGCAATCCAGCGTGACAAAACCGACGATCTATTATTATTTCGGCAATAAGGAAGGTATCTATAAAGCGTTGATTCAGGAAGCTCTTGCCTATCATACTGAAGATCTGAGGCAAATTTCGTTACTCAATATTCCTGTAAAACAAAAGCTCGTTGAATTGATGAAACGGCGATTCCAGGTCAGCTTGCGTCATCCGGAGTTGACTAAGTTTGTTCTAGAGATATTCAATCACCATGAAAAGCTTCCTTTTTTGAATGGAATATATAAGGAAGTGGAATGCCATGGAAAAATTTTTACTGAGATGATTCAAGAAGGAATAAATTCTGGTGAATTCGGAGCGAGCGCCAAACCTGAGTTGGCGGTTGAAGTCATTGGGGGTGTGCTCATGCATTTTTTAATGAACGGATTACATAGCCGTCAACGTGTTCTGTCGAATCAGTTGGCCGAAGATGTGGTAGAATTGCTATTTAAAGGATTGAATGAATAGCGTGGGGCAGAGAGCAAAGTGCATGGAGCATGGTGACGTTATATTATTGCAGATCAAATTTTTGTTTTTTTGTTTTTGGCAAAAAAAACACAAACACAAAGACACCAAGAAACCATAAAGGATCGTGCCAAAGGCAGATCCGCCTAGCGGACACAAAGAGAGATTAAGTCAATCATTATTTTTTTATCTTTGTGTGCTTTGCTTCCACTTCGTGGCTTGGTGTTGAGTTTTTTTTGTAGCTTCGCTGCGCTAAGCTCTATGCGCCATGCGTTTTGAAAATGTATGTGTTAAAACTAAAAGTTAGTCAAACTTAAAGCATAGAAAATT
>JALOPY010000630.1 GCA_025453735.1 bacterium
GGACATCCCGCCGTAAGCACCCGATGTCCATTTTCTGTAATCAACACATCATCCTCAATTCTCACTCCAATATTCCAATATTCCTTTGGCAAATCCGAATTGGGCGGAATGTACAAACCAGGTTCAACCGTCACCACACAGCCTGGCGCTAGGGGAAGGCGGGTATCGCCCACGTCGTGGACATCCAAACCCAGATGATGGGTGCAGCCATGACGCCAATATTTTTCGTAGTCATATCTGGCAAATACGGCTCTGGCAAGGGAGTCCATTTGCGCCATTGTAACGCCTGGTTTTAGCATATTGATCACAGCTTGATTGGCTTCCAGAACGATATTGTAAATTTCTTTCTGCTGCGGGGTGAATTTGCCTGATGCAGGAATCGTGCGGGTAATGTCGGCGCAATAGTGGTTGTATTCACAGCCAATATCCATGACCACCATATCGCCAGCTTCGATTTTTCGCACTCCCAATTCATAATGGAGATCAAGACTATTGGGTCCCGATCCAACTATAGAAGGAAAAGCCAGTTGCTGGGAGCCATTGAATTTAAATACATATTCGATGACGGCTTCGATTTGATATTCAAATAAGCCTGGCGTCATCGACTTGAAGGCTTCTTTGTGCGACAGGGTTGTGATATCAATTGCTTTTTGCATCAAGTCAATCTCACCAGCATCTTTTATCATTCGCAAGGAAGCGGTCAATCGACCTGGCGAGACGACCTCGATCTGGGGCATTTCTTCCAGCAATTTAATCAGCCGATTTTCCAGGATGGTTTTTCCATCTTTCTGGTTTTTGGCGATTATGTTGGTATAAAGAGTATCGATTGCTGAAATTGATTTAAAAATTTTTCGATATTCTTTGGTGCCGCAGACAAGATCAAAGCCCAGACTATCCTGCAACGTTTGATAATAGGCTTCGTTATTGGAAGCCTGATGCGCCGGAGGATTAGCAATGAGGATCGAATGAACGATGCTATTTTCATCGGTCGAATTCGGGATTCCGGGTTTTGACAAAATCAGCACGATGTCAGGCTCGCTCATTCCGGTCAGATAAAATAGATTGCTCTCCTGCTGGAAACCAAATCCCCAGCGATAGCCTTGTCGATTCGTTTGCAAAATGACCAGACCTTTTGGGGACATTTTTACAAGGACGTTTTGTCGTCGTGATAAATATGGATTGTTCGTTACAGCATTTAAGCCCGGAAGATAAAGAAGAGAGAGAAGTATGGCAAGTATGATTGTCTTTTTAAATTTCATCTCATGACCTGTTTGTTAAAAATTGGGGTGTCATTAAAATTCAAGAATTTGGATAGAAAAACTTAAAGAAAAAAAACTAACTTGTCAAGCAGAAAATTGAATTTCATGTAAAAAGTTATTGATAGTCAATTTTTTTCTTGATGAAATTGGTCGTTTGAAATTTAAAACGAATGAAAAAATATTGCAATTACAAATAGTGTAAAATCTCAGTCTCGGGTGCATAAACCTGGTTTCTGGCAGAAACCAGGTTTATTTTCTACCTGTAATTGAGCTTTTACCAAATAGTGGAAAAAAATCTTGCAACTTGATAAAAAAATTGTTATAATAAAATAGTTAATTATGTTATCAAATAATGGAAATTTCAAATTTTGCAGAACAAGATTTCAGATAATTAAAAAACCTGATAAAAAATGTTAAGGAGAGGTTCATGCTTGATGACATTGTTGAAGTTGATTTTCAGCTTCCTGCCATGGAAGTTGTTAATTATCTTTGCAAAGGATGCGGGCTTTGTATTGAGCACTGTCCCCAAAAGGTCATTCATTTTACAGACAAATTTAATGATATGGGCTATAAATATGCGGCTTACATTGGCGAGGGATGCACGGGATGTGGAGTATGTTTCTATTGCTGTCCGGAACCGGGGGCGATTGTAATTTATAAGAAAGCCAAAGAAAAGTAAAGGAGATAGAATATGCAAAAAGAATTGATTAAGGGGAACGAAGCTGTTATTAAAGGCGCGCTGCTGGCAGGTTGCAGTCTCTATTTTGGATATCCGATCACTCCTGCCAGTGAAATCGCTGAGGCAGCGGCGTTTTATTTCCCGCTGATGGGGGGAACTTTTATCCAGGCTGAAAGTGAAGTTGCAGCGATTAATATGGTTTTCGGCGCCGCAGCAGCAGGAAAACGGACGATGACTGCATCATCCGGACCTGGACTAAGCTTGAAACAGGAAGGTATTTCGTATTGCGCCGGCGCTGAATTGCCATGCGTCATCGTCGATGTCATGCGAGCCGGACCGGGACTGGGAAACATCTGGCCCGAGCAGGGCGATTATAATCAAATCGTTAAAGGCGGCGGACATGGCAATTACCGGACAATCGTTTTAGCGCCGAATTCGGCGCAGGAAATGTGCGATCTTACTATGCTGGCGTTCGATCTGGCAGATACCTATCGAAATCCATGCATCGTGCTGACAGATGCCTACATCGGCCAGATGATGGAACCCGTTGAGTTTCCGAATACACGAAAAAAGATCTCTCACAAGGAATGGGCACTATACGGCGATCGGGAAAGCAAGAAGAACCTGGTATCATCCATTTTAATGAACACCCAAACGCTGGAAGAGCACAATCGAAAACTTATGAAAAAATACCAGGAATTAGAAAAAAAAGAAGTGCGTTATGAAACCATGTTTGAGGATGATGCTGATCTGATTTTGGTCGGCTATGGAATCGTGTCGCGATTGCTGCAAAATGTCGCTGAAACGCTTCGGGGCGAGGGCAAGAAAGTCGGCTT
>JALOPY010000055.1 GCA_025453735.1 bacterium
AAAACCCTGAGCAAATCAGGGTTTTTTTATTGCAGCAAGAATTGAAGCTTACACTAACTCTTGAGCAAATTATAACCTCCCCCTCTCTTTTCAATGTCGATTAATCCAAAATATATTTAATACACAGCAAATCCTGGATCATTGAACATTGATCATTCAATTAATCCTCTTGACATTTTCATCTCATTTCGATATATTAAGCCCAATAGCTTCAATACTACAAAAACGTGAGGAAATACTATGAAGATATCGATCAAAATCAGCATTATTGCTTTATCTTCCATAATCATCATGTTAAACGGGGGGTATGCTCTGGGACAACTCGATAATCGTTTTGGAGCGAAAGGCGTAGAAGGAACAGCCTACCTGGGACAGCAAGGATTGACTTGGTTCCGTGATTGGGAGGATTCCTATTTGAAAGAAAATTTTCCTCCACCCGGAAAAAACAAAATCTGGACGTTCGGCAAGATTGATTACCGTTCCGATACCCTGGGGATGGATTATAAATGGATTATCCTCGACCTGTTGGAGGATACCAATGTTGACTTTCTGCAAAGCCTGTTAAATCTCTGCATTGCAATAGTTGACACCAACATCATTCCTGCAATTGGCGATTACTGGACAATAAACAAGCCTTTATTAGAGAAACAATTAACAGAGATGCTGGATAATTTTACGTATTCAGAAAAGATGCTCGGGATCAAATACCGGGCTCGATGTAAAAATACAAACGTGACATTTCAGGATACGCTGCCCAAATTCAGTTTGACCGTTGATGGTGATTCAATCATTGTCAAGACAACTTTTGACGCGATCTGGAAAACTCATATCTATATTGAAGCCTGGGTTTTGAATCCCAATCCGTTTAATTGGGGTTATTATTGGGCGGATATTGGCGATGCCGATTGTGAGTTTGAAACAACGATCTACATCACGGGAAATATCAATCTTGAAGACCAGGGCAGGGATCGGCATTTGCAAGTAAAGGCGATTATTCCCGATTCTAAAACCGAATCAAACATCGACTGGTCGGTGTTCGGCATCGGTTTTAGCTGGGAAACGCTTGCCAATTCCATTGAAGACCGTGTCGATAAAGAATTAGAATCGACTTTGAGGCAAGAATTAAATAAAGAGCCAATCACAAAGCCGTATTATTTTGTTGATTTTTTCAAATCGCTTTTTACGGATGGATTCGTGCCAACGCAGCAGGAAATTTTAGATCGGATCTGGAATGGCGAGAAAAGTTATATTAAAAGTATCATTAAAGGTGGCGGGTATCAAGGCGGCTATTGGTCGATAGGCTATGAGCCGAATTGGTATCCCCGGTTACAGCCAGCTCAGTATGCTGCATTCTTTATAAAATATTATCGCGCCATAAAAAGCTTTGATCCGCACGCAAAAGTGATGGGTCCTTCCCTATATTTTACAGAAGCGATCGATAATCCGGGAGAAATCGGCTGGAACTATATACCAGAAATATTCCAGGGACTGCTGGCACCCATACGAGAAGAATTCAAAGCTTTGATAAATTCTTATTTTACTAATTCAAATAGCAAAACCTGGTACCAGGAGTTTATCAGTCTCCTGCCGAACGACGTGAAGGTGGATGTCAATGATTTTCATATCTTTCCGATGAAGTCGGATTTTCAAGCTATCGAATGGGATAGCCTCACCTCTCTCATGGATGATATGGCAGTTTTTATGCGAAATGTCAGCCAGGCTGATAATGTTTGGGTTACTGAATTCGGCAATATCGATGGAAATCGATCTGAATCTGAAGTCGCTGAGATGTGCCAGAAGTTCTGTCAATATTTTAAAACGAATACTGTTGGCATCGATCGTTGGTTCTGGTTTCTTGCCCGGGGACACAGTCCTTTCTATGACATCCCATTTGCTCCAAAGCCACCTATCACGGCTTTGTTGAAAAATGATTTTACCCTCACCCAGGTTGGCAAGGCATATTTATTTGAATCGGATAATACACCTCCGATCATGGAATCTGCGCCAACAGATGAGGGCAAATATGCTAATCCCGGGAAAATCAGTTTTTATTGGAAAGAAGCAAAAGAACTCGATACTGGAATTATGGATTATCAGCTTCAGGTGAAAGCTGAGCCCGGGAGTAAGATCGTTTATAGCGAATGGGTCGGAAATCAATTGTCAGGTTCAATCACCTGTTATAGCGGCTGCACGTTATTTGCCAGGGTACAGGCGAAAAATGGCGCGGGATTAATCGGCGAATGGTCTGCCTGGAGCAATGGAATCATTATTAGCGCGCAGGATTCATCCGATTCTAAAATTGCCGACGGAACTGGTAGCGATAAAATGGACGACCGAAAATCTTTGTCTGATGACGCTGCGGAAAATGGTGAGGAAACTGACGCCAATACCAGCAATTCTGAACGCAATGATAATTTAACAGAGATAGAATCTGCCGTCAATGAATTGCCAAACTCGTTTCAATTATCTCAAAATTATCCCAATCCCTTTAATTCATCAACCATGATCAGCTATCAGTTGCCAGAAAATACTCATGTAGTTATTAAAATTTTTAATGCGCAGGGCATGGAAATTCGCACGCTGGTCGATGAATACAAAACAGCCGGATATTACACAGTTCCATGGGACGGAAAAGATCTTTATAATGACAGGGTTGTCTCCGGAATTTATCTGTATCGAATTCATGCCGGAAACCATATTAACGCCAAAAAAATGACTATTTTAAAATAAAGGTAATATCTCAGTCTTAGGTTTATAAACCAGGTTTCTTGGAGAAACCTGGTTTATTTTCCACCTGTAACTGAAATATTACAAATAAAGAAAAATAAAACTTGATTATGATAAAAGATTTTTGTATATTATTGCGACTAAAATTATTTAAGTTGAAGATAGATATTTTCAAATCATCAACTTGAACGAACCGATGCAGGAGCAGCATTGATAGGTCTTGCAATTTTGCCCCGGCGACTTTCAAAAAATTAGAAAATATTTGCTTGTAGTTGAAGCCCAACTAATTTGGTTGGGTTTTTTTATGAAACACATTGTTATTTTATCATACATGAAAGGAAAGATTATGCCATCGCTGAGTATGGAAGGACCTTATCGTTTTAACATCAAAACGATTAATGAAAAGGTCACCAGAGTTTCTCCCGGAAACTATGTTTTGGGGAGAAGGAATGAACATGGAACTTTTCTTTTCAGTTACATTGGTCGTGCAAACACGGATTTAAATTCAAAACTAAAATCCCGGGCTGCAAAAATAGACAAACCCTTTTTCAAATTTCGCTATTCAGATACTGCCCAGGAAGCATTTCGGATCGAATGTGAAAATTATCATGACTATGCAAAAAAAGGAAAAAATAAACATCCAAAAAGGCCAGCAGATACCGATTGGAAATGTCCTCGATGTAAAATATTTAAATAGAAAATAAGTTTGATACCTAGCTATACCCATTCAATAAATGCCTGGTTAACCCTAAAGATGAAGCGTCAAGCAGATGATTTTCGGGTAGTAAGGCGAAATCTTAACATCATTTAATTTTAACAGGAGTTAAAATATGAACATTTACGTTGGAAATTTGTCGAATGACGTCACCGAAGATGATTTGCGAAAAGCGTTCGAATCTTTTGGTCAGGTTACCGAGATTAAAATCATCAAAGATCGGTTCACGAGTGAATCAAAAGGCTTCGGCTTTGTCGAAATGCCTGCAAAGCAAGAAGCTCAAGCTGCAATGGACGAACTGAACGGTTCGGAATTAAAAGGAAAAGCTATTACAGTGAATGAAGCGAGACCTCGTACCGAAAATCGTCGTCCCGGTGGCGGTGGAAGACAACGAAGTGGCGGTGGCGGCGGTGGCTATCAGAAACGGTATTAATTCGAATCATTAGAATTGGTTCAATCAATTAATCCATCTGGTCAGCTTATTTCGCTGTGAATTTAAAAATTTACAGTTCCTATTCCAAATGTAATACGGGCCTCTGTCTTTCAATGACAGAGGCTTTTTTTTTCTCAATATCCTCTGATATCTCAGCGCTTAGAGAACATAGCTTCGCAAATCAAAGATGCGCCATTTTTTTGGAGCATCGAAGATGTGCCGTTTTTTTGGGGACATTAATTAATGAAATAAATCCCTTACAAGGAGAAACGGATGAAGTGGAGTTTAAATGGAGTTCTATAGCCGCGAAAAAATCTCTTCATAAATCTCCGTAATTCTCAGCTAACTCTGATACTCCTTGCAGGATTTTACTCTAATATTTTTTGTACAAACTTTGAAATTCCGATACAATAAGATACCCTTTTGAAAAAAACCTTGCTTAGTTGCATGACGATTCGTATATTCTGATGTAACAAATTCCTGAATAACCGAGATAAAACGTCATGCCTTTAGTGCCGAAACATATCGAAACATTGGAGCCATATCAGGCTGGCAAAACAATTGAGGAGCTAAAAAATACATTAAAGTTGCGGCGGATTGTCAAGCTTGGATCCAATGAGAATCCCCTGGGTTCTTCTCCCAAAGCGATTCAGGCAATGAAGAATTCGCTCGCATCCGTCAATCGCTATCCGAATCCGGATTGCCACGACCTCAGAAGCGCACTTGCCGAGCGTTTCGATGTTAAAATTGACAACGTGATTACCGGACACGGCTCCGAGGGGATTATGTCGGTAATACTGCGAACTTTTATGCTGGACGATGAAGAAGCCCTGACCTCGGAAGGAACGTTCATTGGATTTCGCGTGCTCGCGCATTCACGTGGCATAAAATTGAGAACGGTTCCGCTAAAAAATTATCGCATCGACCTGGAAGCAATCGCCGGCGCCATAAACGAAAAAACGAAAATAATTTACCTTGTGAATCCCAATAATCCCACTGGCACGATCTTTACGGTGCGCGAATTTCTGGACTTTATTCCAAAAGTTCCCCCTCATGTTCTCATCATCAGCGACGAAGCTTATTTCGAGTTTGCTCAATACGACCCGGTTTATCCTGATTCAATGAAATATCGACTTGACAACGTTATCACGCTGCGTACATTTTCAAAAGCATACGGACTGGCAGGCATTCGGATCGGTTATGGCTTTGCCCATGAACACCTGATTCGCAACCTGATGAAGGTCAAGCTCCCGTTCGAGCCGAGCATTCCGGCGCAGGCAGCAGGTCTGGCAGCCATGGAAGATCAAGAATTCATGGATAATTATATTAAATTGAGCCGACAGGGGCTGGAATATTTTTATAGCGCCCTCGATCGACTTGGGATCGCGTACCTCAAATCTCATGGCAATTTTGTGATGTTGATTTTCGATTCCGAAGCTGTCGTCAAAAAACTGAATGAACACCTGCTGTGTTGCGGCGTGATCGTGCGACCATTGAAAGCGTTTGGGTTGCCGCACTGCATCCGGGTGACCGCGGGTCTCGAAGCTGAAAACCGATTTTTTATCCGAATGTTGCGCAAAGCTCTTTTAAAAAAAAATAAGGAAGATACTGGTGAAGGAAAAAGAGACAACGAGTGCTGCTGCTGACTTGTTTTCTGAAGAAACAGACTTGAAACGCGATCTGGGATTGCTCGAGTCATTTTCGATCGTCATCGGGCGAATCATTGGCTCCGGGATTTTTCGCACTCCGCAGCCAATCATGCTGGCTGTCGCTTCAGTGAGTTTATTTTATGGCGTCTGGATTATCGGTGGTATTGCCACGCTGTTGGGCGCGTTTTGCTATGCTGAGTTGGTCGCCATGATGCCGAAATCAGGAGGACCGTACGCTTATTTAAAAGCTGCCTACCCGCCTGTTTGGACGTTCCTGCGCGGCTGGGCAATGTTTTTTGTGTCGGAAACCGGCGCGATTGCTGCCGTGGCACTGGTATTTGCCGAGTACAGCAGCTCGTTCGCAAAGTTAATGGTGGGATACGAATTTTCCCGATCCGTCATCGTCCTTATCGCCCTGGCAATGATCTGGATTTTGACCACTGTAAATTGTTTCGGCGTTATGTTGAGCGGCGTGCTGCAAAATATCTTTAGCTTCATCAAGCTGATTGCAGTGGGAATGGTGATCTCGTTCGGGTTTGCAAAGATGGGCGATTGGCAACACTTCACCACCCCTTTTCTGCCAGAGCAATTCAACTGGAATACGATGCTGGCGGTCGGCGTTGCCATGCGATACGGTTTCTTTGCCTATAGCGGCTGGGAGGGTGCAACGTACGTCGCGGAAGAAGTGAAAAATCCGCGACGAAATCTTCCGCTCTCGATCATTTTGGGAATTGCCGGAGTGATGCTTCTCTATCTCGCGGCAAATACTGCCTATCTCTATCAATTGCCTGTTGAACAGATCAAGCAATCTGCCTGGGTTGCTACGGAAGCTATGAAAGCGGCGATTGGAACAGCAGGCGGAGTTTTCATCGCATTAGCGGTGATGTTTAATACGTTTGGAAATGTAAATACCCAGATCCTGTGCAAAGCGCGCACCTGGTATGCCATGTCCCGCGATGGATTATTTATTCAACCTCTGTCGAAAATTCATGCTCGGTATAAAACTCCCAATCGAGCAATGCTGGTTCAGGCTTTCTGGGCATCGGTGCTGTTGATGGGCGCGGCTTATGCCGGGCGTGCGTATGAAACGATCATTGATTTCTTCTCGTTCACATCCTCGATTTTTAATGTTTCCACGTTTGCAGCAGTCTGGATTTTGCGGAAAAAATATCCTGACGCGCCACGAACGTATCGAATTTGGGGCTACCCGGTGACGCTGATCATCGTGCTCGCGATTCAAATCTGGTTCATGGTGGTAACTTTGATTACCGCATTTATCCCATCCCTCATCGGAATACTTTTAACAGCGACAGGCTTGATCTATTATTACCGGGGCAAGATTTTTAGAAAGTAAGGACTGTGAATTAAATAAGTTACTCATTTGTTAAAACAATCTTGCCTTTTTATGAGCAAAGATCATTCGCAAATGGGAAATCTATTTAATTCACGTCCCTAAGGTAGTGAACGCATCGATGCGTTCACTACGCTCTGCTTGTTTTAAATTCAGGGATAATCATAAGGAACAGCATACCCTTGCGCCAACATCCTGTCGTTCACATTGAAATATTCGCCGTTGGAATCCTGCACCCAAATCTCGCCGAGGTAGCGACCGTACTTTTCTTTTTTATCTTTGATGGTCTGCAAAATGATGTCCCTGCCAAGAATGAGTTGCCTCAAGTATTCAGCCGATTTCAATCCCTGCTCTCGTTCTGTCCCTCGAATTTCCGGCGTATCGATACGATGCAGCCGAACTTTTTCATTGTGGATCCACGTGTTTAATCCCAGGTCGATATCGATAGTACAGGTATCACCATCATAAACACTTGTCACTCGCGCTTTGTAAACGTACAATTGTAAGTCCATTATACATCTCCATTTCGTTAATTTTCTATCGTCTATTAGGAAATATTTCCGGTCAGTTCATTGTTTCTATCTCTTGTTAATTATCTTTATTTTTTAGCACTATCCGCCCTAATGCGTAGTATTAGGGCGCGTTCGGCGCTTTGGTTTCATCGGATCCTTCTTTGTTCTCTATATCATCGTTGTCTAATTTTTTCAAGTTCGGATGATATAAATCTACCAGTTTTCGATATTGAATTATCGTCGAACGTCCTTTACCGGTTACTCGTACCATCTCCATCAGCGACAATTCTTTCTCCAGCATTAACTTGACATCTCGATAGGTTTTGATATAGCGACCCACCGATTCGATATTATGCGTCGTTAAGCGGGCGATGTCAATTTCCGGATAACCTTGTTCATACAAATCGATAATCACGCCCTTGTGCGTGGGAGAACTGCCCTGATCCAGAATATTCCCCTTGGTCGGCAAAATCTCCTGGGGATGCTGTTGATGATATATCTTTAAGTAGCGACCAATCGCGGTTAACGAACGATTCAACAACACACTTAATTCCGCGCCGCTTAAGATCCCACCCTGTGCATAGGCGCTTTTTATTAATCGGGCCATCACCTGGATATCACGTTCTTGTTGCGAGATAAACTGATTATCTGCTTTCGCCTGTTTACCGACCAGTCGGGCTTCGATATCTTCATCGCTGATCAACGGCAGCAATACGGTCGTCACTTGATAATCTTCGGCTCGTTGACCATAGCTCGGCTTCTTGGTGGAGGCCGCCGTGGTGCGCCACACAATATAACCCATACCACGATGTTTCGCTTCGGGATAAAACTCCTGGTGTAGCTGAACAATATCATCAGCCAGCAGTTGCAATACTTTCCGGCTGCCCAAAATCTTGTAATGCTCCTCACACAGCTTAATGATGGCGTTACGAAAATTCCGCTTCGGGATCGATTCATAGCGACTTGTGACCGGTACTTTACTCATCAGTTGACCCTCCGCTTTTTTTTCGCCGGATATAACGCCTGCAACTGTTCCAGCAGTTCGAGGTAAGATGACGGCCAATGGTCGCCCACCAGATATTTTTCAAATAACTTTAAATATTCTTCGGTCAGTCGCTCACTCAGGTTTAATAAACGACTGAGTTGATTCAATGCTTCGATACCGCGATTTTTGAGTAACAACAACCGCCCAAAACTGAGCACATAGCGCTTGATACTGTGCCCGCTATGACGGGTGCGACGCATGATGTCGGCATAGGTATAGCCGGACAAATGCAAATCAATGATGTGCGCTTTATGACTCAGGCTGCGACCAATGTCGTGATCATAGCCGCGCGTGTGAACCGTGTTGTCATCTTTGATTAATTCCTGGATGTCGCTACGAATCGTGCGGCTGGTAACGTGCAATAACCGCCCTAAATCTTCTTGCGTCAAAATACCACCCTGATCATAAGCCTCTTCGGTCAGCCGCAGAATCCGATATTGACGCAATGCCACCAAACCTTGTGTCTTGGCAACTTCTAAATCTTCGATTCCTCCATCTAAGGTCAACTTAACCGTTACTTTTTCCTGGTCACGCAGCGGTCTGCCATGCCTGGCATTGATTGAAGCACAGATAAATTGAACCTTTCCGATGCTCTCGGGCAATGTGCTAAATAAATGCGTCTTGGCGGCCTCTAAGATCCCCAGGCTCGCTGCCGGTGAAAGCTCGAACTCGCGCCGCAGCGTACCCACAAACATTTGCTCAGCTGTCTTCTCTAAACACCGATCATAAATGCCACTGCTACCTTTGTTCATTGAATACCTCCAGTTTTGCACCTCGGACTTCCGGTTACTTCAGCGATAACTTACAACTTTTTTACCAGAAACGCAAGGCACCTACCGGAAATATTTCCTTATCGCATCAACACCATCTTCTTCGTCATTCTAAATTCCCCAGCTTGAATGGTATAGAAATAAATTCCTGAAGCAACTTCCCTGCCGTTAATATCGGTTCCATCCCAGTTAATTTGATGGACACCAGCCGCTTGCTGCCCTTCCACAAGAACTTTCACGAGACGACCCAGCGCATCGTAGATTTTC
>JALOPY010000631.1 GCA_025453735.1 bacterium
GAGCGGGATCGTTCTCTTTTCAAGCTATTCTGAAAAATTTTGGGAGGATCGCCTGAATTGGTTTCGACTGCAAGCAGAACATGGATTGGTTGGCGAGATTGATGAAGAGCAGACAGGAAATGGAGTGATAGTCTGTAAAGATGGATTTCGAGCAACGCAATTTGGCGCAAGCGATTTTTTAAATTTGACTTCCGATTTGGGCGTTGAAACAATTATTAAAGAGGTTGATAGATCGAGTGTTTTTTGTGAGATTAGTTTCGGTTAAAATCCTATCGTTGAAAAAATAATCTCCTTCTAATTCATCATGCAAAATTTTATATTGAATTTATTCCATTCTTTTATTATATTCAGACCAGAAACATAAACTCAAAAAGATTCATTATGATAAAACCTTTCACAATTAATTTTTCCAACGGACAATCAGCGCAAGCAATTCGAATCGCCAATGATCATGATCTTGCAGCAGTCACTTCATCATTAGGGCTTCAGACCAGTCGTTTCATATTTGTCTTAATTGGCGGTGCTGGTGGGATGAGCGATGAGGAATTAGCACGGCTTTATCCGTTTTTTTTAAATTCTCTGGCGCCGTTGTTTGATAGCTGTGAATCAATTGTTTTGGATGGCGGTACTGATTCTGGAATAATGAATCTCATAGGTAAGGCTCGTAGAGAAATTGGTGCATCGTTTCGCTTGGTCGGAGTAGTTGCGTCAGGAACAATCGTATTACCCGAAGCTAAGGACACTATTCCCCACAGCGCCAAGCTTGAGCCAAATCATACGCATTTTATTTTGGTGCCAGGTAGCGAATGGGGCGATGAATCAATCTGGATTGATCGCGTCGCTGGGATTATTTCCGAGCAGGCAGTAACGATCCTCATTAATGGCGGCGACATTGCCCGCAAAGATATTGAGCTAAGTATTGCTGCAAAACGAAAAGTAGTTATTGTTACCGGTTCAGGTCGATTGGCAGATGAGTTAGCAGCCACTTCGAATGAACCGCTGCTTTTAAATATCATAAATCTAGCGGATGATCCTGAAAAAATTAGGCAAAGATTAACTCAATTAATGAAGGGAGCTGATGATGGAACAAGACGTCAAAAAAAAATCGAAAGAAAAGATTAACAAATTCGATGAGTATAAATTTTTTGCTGAAAGCACACAGCACTTGTCAGAACGGCGTCAATCTGCTACGCAAACGTATCTTTCGATCAATACAGCTATTGTTGGTGTGCTTACTTTTCTTATTAAAGACAGTGGCATAGCAGAAGAACGAGTTTTGCTGGTTATTGTTCCCCTCTTTCTGGTGGGGATATTGGCTTGTTGGATTTGGTATAAAATTATTGTACAATACAAAAAATTGATCAACTGGCGATATGATCAATTAATGGAAATGGAGCATCAATTTGATAATTGCCATCAAATATACATAAACGAAAAAGAAAAATTTTTTAAGTTCACTAAAGGCAAAAGAAAGTTCGGATTCTCTAGACTTGAACGTGTTCTGCCGATTATGTTTATTGTATTATATGTTCTTTATAGCGCTGGATTTATTATCTACACCATAGCCTATTAAAATAGTAAGTAAACAAAGATAATTTTTATTTTGGTAGCACCCATGTACCAACGCATCAAATACGACTTCAGCCAGGAAATCATTAAAATCAAAGAAGCCGGGCTGTTCAAAGAAGAACGGATCATTCTATCCGATCAAAAGCCGGATATCAAAGTGTCCTATCCGATTGGTTCGGAATCAAAGGACGTGCTGAATTTTTGCGCGAACAATTATCTCGGGCTGGCAAATCACCCGAAGCTGGTCGAAGCTGCGCATGAGACTTTAAATAAATTCGGATTGGGACTCGCTTCAGTGCGTTTCATCTGCGGCACCCAGGACTTGCATAAACAACTGGAAAAGAAAATATCGGAATTTTATGAGACCGAAGATACCATTCTCTATTCCTCATGCTGGGACGCGAATGGCGGAGTGTTTGAAAGTTTGCTGGGCGCGGAAGATGCCATCATCACGGATGCGCTCAATCACGCCAGCATCATCGATGGCATTCGATTGTGCAAAGCCAAACGATTTATCTATGAGCATTCCAACATGAAATCGCTGGAGGAGATGCTCAAAAAAGCCCGCGAGGGCATGGATATCTGGGATGGTCCTGGACTGGGCAGAGAGCCGGTGCCGGCGCGAAATATCATCGTCGTCACCGATGGCGTATTCTCCATGGATGGCGATATTGCCAATTTGCAGGAGATCATTCGACTGGCGAATGAGTATGATGCGCTGGTGATGGTCGATGATTCCCATGCCACGGGATTTTTTGGCAAGACTGGTCGCGGCGCGATCGAATATTGCGGCGTTCTCGGTAAGGTCGATATTATCACCTCGACATTGGGCAAGGCAATGGGCGGCGCTTCCGGTGGGTTTACTTCAGGAAAAAAAGAGATCATCGAAATTCTGCGGCAAAAATCCCGACCCTATCTGTTTTCCAATACTGTTGCCCCGGTCATCATCGGCGCTTCACTTGCCGCGTTCGATCTCCTAACCGAAAGCGATGATTTGCGGATCAAGCTGATGGAAAACACCGCGCATTTCAGACAGAAGATGACGAAGCTGGGATTTGATATTATCCCCGGCGTCCATCCCATCGTGCCGGTGCTTTTCCGGAAATTTGACAACGACGCGCACCTCGCACAGATGATCGCGAAAGATTTGTATGAAGAAGGAATTTATGTCATCGGATTTTTCTTCCCGGTGGTGCCGAAAG
>JALOPY010000056.1 GCA_025453735.1 bacterium
ATCCCAACTCCCGCCACGACTGTCGATCGATTCCCGCCGGATTCATGAATGCCGGAATATGGACATGCGCATCCTGGTTCGCCCAATCGGTCAAAAATTCCAATCCTGGATCGCCGATGTTTTTATAGCTCACGCCAGCAATTTGAGCCGAGGTGACAGCAACCATCTCTTTCGCATCATAAATTCGTCCGAGTGCCACTAGAATTTCCATGGCTTTCTTCAAGCCGCGACCGTGTTTGCCTTCTAAAAGAGCTTGTTCTTTTTCGCTTAATTTCATTCGTTTCTCGTACCCTCAGATATGCTGGGTCTCTATCAGATATAAATTACAATGGACACAAATTTCTAAATTAGTCGATTAATTCTGTCTATCAGAAGGATGAATCGTTTCACCTTCCCGTCTGGCAATTTCAATGATCGCGCTTGAATTATCTTCTTCCCACTGCCGCTCACCGCAAGGAATAGGTTCAATGCGGCTGTCAACTCTTGCCGCCACTCGCCACAGTAAATTCAAGTCATCACGTGTACGCATATCGTCAAAACGAGGTGAAATGACCATCAGATCAATATCACTCCATTGGTCCGAATTTCTGGTAACTTGCGATCCGAAAATAACTCCAAAAACTACACCAAGCCCCTGGGTATTTAAAGTTTGAAGGTAATTTCTTACAGAAATTACAACTGATTCAGCAACCATTGGTAAATCTCCTTAGCTTGTTTCAAATAAGCTTTCGCTTCCGCTACTGTTGGTGGTAGTAAGAGCCACTCAGGGTAGCGACCTTCGATATTAAAGGCATTTAGCTCTGCTAATAAATCCTGTTGACCTGGATTTAATTCCAGCGAAGACAATTCTGCCAGTCGAATTAAATTATGAATTCGAGGCGCTAAATCAAGCGTCTTTTTACAGACATGAGCTTTCAAAACCTTTTCAATCGCCAAATGGACAAAGAATAGACCATGTCGAACCTTTTTAGCTGTTATCAGGCGATTGGCTACGTCCCAATCTTCTTCAGCACTGCTTCGCCAATAGGAAATTTGCTTTATGACATCCACCATAATTTTTTCCTTTGCATAATTATCATCGAGTTTTGCCTGACTGATCTGCCAGGCTCAATGTTAATCAGAATGATTTTGAGTGCGATTATCACATTCAATATCAGTCTTAAAAATTCCCAGTTCCCTCTCTTTCGCCATATTCATTTCCAGCGCAGCCTGAGCTTGTTCAATCACCTGCTTATCAATTCCAAAAATATCCTGAATCGTCTGGTGATAATTTTGTCGAATATTGAAATTCTTTTTAGCAGTGAACGTCGTCTCCCGCATGAAATTTTTATGAATAAAAATATAGCCATCGTTCTGGATTTTGGTCAGGCAAATTCCATGCATCGAAGGCTTGATGAACGAAGCCTGCCAGTGCCCCAAAAATTCATCAGGCGGACAGGAGCGATCCATGAAATTATAGCGCCAGGTCATTTTGTCTTTGTTGAATGTGAAAAGTTGGTAGCATCCCAGCCCCTGATTGAACTGCAATTCAACGCCTGTGGTCGGTGTGCGATAGATTCTGGGTTTTTCTGGATTCATCTCCATCGGCGTATTCAACAGGTAACCTGGATCAACTAATAGTTTTTTATTGTCAAATAAAACGATGATGGCGCAATGGATATTTTTGCCCGCCTTCATATCTGCCATGACAGGATAGCACTGGAATCCCTGGTGCACTAAAATTGTTTCCAGAAAAAAAGTCAGCGAAAAACAGGTGCCACCCAGGTTGAAATTGGCGTGATCGTCCATCACCTCTTCCGGGAATCTCAGTTTATTTTCATTCTCCCATGAATGGCTGAGCTTGATAATTTTGCTGATGTTTTCATACGGGATCGTGGCGAATTTTTCGAGAATTTTTTGCAGCGTCAGCAAATCAGGCTGCCTTAGATGCAAGTGAAAAAAATCTTGAAAATAGCGAACGCTATCGATATGTTGTTCGGGCATTAAATAAATCATTCTGATTAAAACCAGAGAATTTGAACTCAATAATTTTTGATTAATTTAACCAACTTATTTTTAATTTGCAATGAAAAAAACTGAAGAGACCAGGTTTCTTGCAGAAACCTGGTCTCTTGGGCTTTCTCCCACCAATTTTTTTCACTCACTTCAAAAATCTCATTGCAATTTTAAAAAAAAGTGTTATAATACAGGAGGTATTCAGTCAGAATTTTAAATTGGAGCGAATAGAAATTCACTGATGAAATAAAAGGCCTTAACTCCAAACTATTAGAAAAGAGAGAATCAATGGAAATGAAATCGAACAACGATCAACCCGAATCTCAAGCGCCTGCTGCACCTGAAGCTGGTGAACCACAGCCCCAGCCCAAAACCTGGCAGGATTATGCCACCAAAGTTTTGTATTTTTTGAGAGAGTGGTTTTTGAAAGCCAAAACAGCTTATAAGATCATTGCGATTGTATTAGTCGTGGCGATATTGGTCGGGCTGTTGCTGGCATACCTGGGAGTATTTGGGCAGCAAGTCGCTAATTTGATGAAGCAATTGGTCAATAAAATTATGGAGCTGGTGGGCACGAAGAAGTCTTGAGAGATAAAAATTATTAGAATCCAGGTTTCTTGAAGAAACCTGGATTCTCTTTGAAATTACCAACCAATATCAACCCCCACCAGATGATAATACTCTGGCTGTTGTCCCGGGCTGCCAGTCAGTTCATCGGTAAAAAAGGCGTAGTTAAATTGTAGCACCCAGACATCAACGCCGACACCAATCGTGGGATAGCCCCGATTGAATCCTGCCTGAAAACTCAATATGGGCATCCTGTATTCAGCGCCGAGGTGGAGTTTGTTGATAAATTGCTCGCCATTCGTATTCAACAGATCTTCGACATCGGCATAGAAATGCAATTGCTTGCTTTGCTGAAAAGCCATTCCTATTTTAAAATTAATTGGAACATTATCGGCGCCGATGCGGCAGAACAAATCCTGCGCCACAGCCGAAAATTTCATTTTATCGTTCAAGCTATAAATCGCCCCCACATCGATTCCAAAACCAGTTTTGCCTTGTTTCAATTGATCAAAGCTGGTGTCAATGGTGGCGTTCATGCCTTCGGTCTGCTCGATGGCGATATCGATCGTCTCGGATTCGAACCGACGGATGATTTTGGCGCCGACGCCGACTGCCAGATTTTTAGCGACATCCTGACCATATCCAAACGCCAGCACCAGATCGTCCTGGGCATAGGCTTTCACGCTGGGATCGACGATGCCCACATCGAGCTTGACACCAACCCGTGCGACATTGTAAATACCCACACCAAAATTCTGAATCGTGGCGCCGACTAATGGCGTCAGCACCGGCTTGAACCAGATATTATCCAATTTAGTAGCATCCACCCGAAGCTCGTGCATGATCAGGCTTTTTTCCTCCACCGAGACCGCCGCAGAATCTTTGCCCAGCTTTCTAAAATTAGCTGAATTGTCTCGCATGTAATCGATGATATCGAAGAAGCCTTTGGACAGATCAGCATTTAATCCAACCAGGGAGAGATTGAATTTTCGTTCGGACAGAATGGCTGGATTGTAAACATAACCAAAGCTCCCTCTTGCTAAGGTGATTCCGGCTCCTCCCATTGCCTGGCTTCGAACATTGTACAAGAAAACTGGCTTCGTCGTTTTTGCCTGGACGGTCGGGATTATAAAAAATAAAGTAAATATCACAATTGCAATCTTTTTCATCAGGATTCCTCTTTCTGGATTATCGAACGTACGAATAACTTTTCGGCCAATAGTACAGACCATTAAATTCCCAATGGATTGCTGAGCCCAACTGATAAACGTATTATTTTATAACAGCAAGGACTCATGTTTCAGGGAGATAGCTTATTGAATTCTAAAATCTAAAATCTAAAATCTAAATTCTAAAATCTGTTTACGGAATAATCCCCACATCTTCATCGATAACACCATCGCCATCATCATCGATTCCATTCAAAATTTCTTCATCGATCCGACCGTCGCCATCATTATCTTTATCATCGTCCATTTGATAGCGATCGGCAGCGTTTTTAATATTGTTCAACAAGCCCTGCAAGTCCTGCTGATCAAAATATTTCGTGTCGCTGTGGAAAATTTTTAGCACGGAAAAAATGCCATCAGCAAGGTAGTCAACTGATTTTAAAAGCGTTCGATTAAACGACTGTCGATTTTCGGGCGTGCTCAAATAATTTTTAGCTCCCAATAGATCAAACGTGTAATTGCCTTCGCTGGATTTGTAGATGGAAAAATAAAAATCATCAGTCGTAATTATTCCATCGCCGTTGGTGTCCCGCAGCCGCAACAGCGCTAACGCCAGCGAGAGAATGGCGTAATCGAAATAGATATCCTGCGCCTGGATGTCGCCATGAGTCTTTTCCTGATAGATCGGAGTGAGATCGTCGTGACAGATAAGCGACGCCTGGTAGATGCGATTTTTATGCTCGGCATCCTGGGCGAAAGTGAGATCTGGCTCTTTGGTATAGAGCGGCAACTTAATATTCATAACTGTTGCCGTATCGATTTTGACCAAATTCTGAGCCATAGCGAAATAATTGAGATTGGCTTCAAAGACAACAGCTTTGGCATGATAGTATCTGAAGTCGGATCGCTCAGGATCAGATTCTATGGCTTCGGCAAATTTCGTTTTGGCTTCAGCAAATTTACCATCGTTGAATAATTCCATTCCTTCATAAAAAGCTTCGTCGTCCTTCTCCGATGTCCAATCGAAGATATTGCAGCCAGACACCAGAGTTATAATCAGGATCGAGATTAAAATATTTCGTTTCATATTTTTGCACCTCATTGTTTGGATGTGCAGGACAAGATGGCATCTTGTCCTACAGTTTAAAGTGGGCAGTAACATGTTTACAGGCTGTGCAATCGAAGCACTTGATGCAATTTTCCGAATCGACTTCAGTTTTGACCTTCAATTCCATCGGACAATATTGAGTGCATTGATCGCAATCAGGGCAATCTTTTGCAGCTTTGAACTTCAATAAGCTAACTCGATTGAACAATGCCCAAATCGCTCCCATGGGACAGGCGATCCGACAGAACGGTCGTTTGGCAAAAATAAACCAGACGAGAAAAAACGCCAGGATCGCCATTTTCAAATAATACAGCCAGCCGATCATATCGGCATCAATAATCTTGCTGCCAAAATCAGGATCGACGGGATTCCAGGCGAGCCAGGGGATGCCAGCAATCAATGCGCCAAAGGGACACAATTTGGAAAACCAGTGCTCATAAGTCAAATAAGGAATTATTAAAACCAGAACGACAAGAATGATATATTTAACGTAATTCAAAAATTTTGGTATGCCGAATTTTTTAGTCTTGATTTTATACATCCAATCCTGAATCAAACCAAACGGACAGAGCCAACCGCACGCTGCCCGGCCGACGACCAACCCGATGGTGATAAAAAATCCCAGCAGAAAAAATGGAAAACGATGAATGGCGGCAAAATGCTGCAACATACCGATCGGACAGCTAAAGACTGCAAAGGGACAGGCATGGCAATTAAGAAATGGCACGCACATTCCTTTTAGCGGTCCATCATAAGGCATTTTGGTTGCAATAGCCTGGACATAGCTATTCGTTAAAATCAATCCAACGACGGTTTGTGATAATCTTCGCCAGGCTTTTAAGCTTATTTTTTTGAGAACCATGCGATCATCCGATCCCTATGCACGCCAGTCAGAGCTCTGATCCTTCAAGTCGAATCTGAGCCATATCATCGACTTTAAAAATTCCAGCTAGCATCAATAAAATGCCGATGATGATGCCCACCAGAAAAAGCAGCACTTTCCAGAATTTTGGAATGGTCATTTATTAATCTTCGCTCCTTTATTATTTTCGATTGCTAACAATCGATCCAACACTTGTTTGATCTCATCCGTTTTTAGAAATCGTTCACTGGCTTGAATAACACCCTGTTGATCCAGAATGAACAGATGCGGCAATTTTGTTATCTTATAGAGTGAGGTCAATTCAAATCCCCTGCCCAACAGGACAGTATAATCCATATTATATTTTTTGACCTCGGCTTCGGTCTGGCCTTTTTGATTGATCACATTAATCGACAGGATGATAACCTTTTTAGGATCATACTCTTTTTTGATATTCAACAGGTGCGGAATCTCCGCACGGCACTGGTTTCACTGGCATTTCCAGAGATGAATGATGACGATGCTGCCAAGAAATTCTTGTAAGGCAATTTCCTTGCTTTCTAAATTTGGCAGCTTGAATGCAGGCAAAATTTTTCCAGGCTCTAATCCGATTTGTGATTCATCTTTTGCAATTCCCAAAAAGCTTGAAAATAGCATGATTAACAATAACGATGATCCCAGCGCTCGATGTTTTTTCATTATCTAATTATCTCCGTGAGTTCAGTTTTAATCAACGCCAAAAATCGTATCCAATTCAATTTCAAATCCTTTGAGGATGTCAGAATTCATTATTCCCTTTTTATCCAATCGCTGATGCAATTCAAATTTATGTTCAAAATTCAAATAGATCTCGACTCGCTGTTTCATTGGATCGACGATCCAGTATTCTGGAACGCCAAATTTTTCATAAAGATCTTTCTTCCCGCTGAGATCGTAATAGCCAGTCGCGGGAGAGACAATTTCAATGATTAAATCGGGAACGCCCTTAATATTTTTGTCCTTGATGATTTGAAGATTTTCTCTAGAAATAAATAAAATATCAGGCTGGACAACATTGAGGTCATTTAAAATAATATCAGTTGGAGCATAAAATATTTTTCCTGCCTTTGTCTTGCGAATAAAACTGGCGAGTTCAACTACTATGTTCAGGCTTACTTGTTGATGAATAGTAAATGGCGCGGGAGACATAATCAGTTCTCCTTCGATGATTTCATATCGTTTCCCATCGTTAGGCAAGTCTAAATAATCCTGGAAGGTGTAAACCTTTTTGGGAACATGATAGGTGGCAACGGCTTCTTTGACTTTCATTTTAAAAACCTTCAATCAACTGTTGAATTAAAATTATCAATTCCATTATACGATACGAGTAATAAGCGCTCTCACGAAGTCTTATCTGCCCATCTTTGTCAATCAGCACATACGTCGGATCGCTATAAGCGCCATACATTTCAACCACTTCATCAGCGTTATAAAGCATGTCAAATGTGATACGATTTTGGGCGACGTAATTTATCAGCCATTGATAGGTCGTGATATTTCGAGCTAATCCCAATACGACCACATTTTCTGGATTAAATTTTTCAACGATGCTGGTTTGCACGGTCGGAATCTCCGCCCCGATGCAAGTGCCTCAGGTATGGGAGAAAAAAACCAGCAGCACCACTTTTCCCTGGTAATTCGCTAACGTGACATCTTGATTATTCAAATTCTTCAAAGTGAAATTGGGCGCCAATTTGGTTAAAGCCAAAGCCACATCTGTTGTTTCCCTGGCTTTGACCGTCACTAATTTAGGTGTGCTGGCAAAATCAATGGGGCTTTCATGGTCGTGTTTCGATACAGCGATCTGGTGGTTTCCTGCCTCAATTTCACTGAACACGCAGCCGTTCGGCTGCAATCCTCTGGAAACGTTATCTAATATGACAGCCATGCTATCGACCTGGACCGTATCGATGCGGGCGGAAACTTTTATTGATCCAGTACCTGGCAAAGGCGCATCCGATGGAGATTTGCCACAAAATGGCAGCATGCCCATGACCAGTCCTATAATCAATAAGAAATATTTTGATCGTTTCATATCCATAATTCTGGCTACAAAATTTGTTCGAATCCAATGAGATAAGTGTTCATTTGCACATTCTGGTCGCTGGTATAAAATCGGTACTTGAGTTGAATCTTCGTATTAGCAGAAAAGCTGTACTCCAGAATCGCGCTGATCGCATGGGTTGAGAATGTGTCGCTGTCGATTCTCTGCAAAAATAATTCCGTTTTGGGCCGATTTTTATAATAGCGATAAGAGATGTGGAAAATCGTTTTCCAATCAACATATTGGATGAGTTCGATTCCCGGAGAAAACGATTGCGTTTTTAATGTATTCCAATAAAGCCTGCCACTCAAATGAAGAGCTGTTTCCGAAGAGAGGTATTGACTGAGCCAGAGCGTAAGGGTATTGGAATCAAATTTTTCTGACTTGCCGAGCTCGGTGGTGAAATCAACTTTCAAATAATTATATTTTATCTGCAGCGCGGTCGTCCTGCCCAGCGCCTGTCGCAGGTTTAGCATGGCAGTATAGCCGCCACCACTTTTGGCATTCGGCGAGAAATAACCACTGGTGTAAAAACCGATACTGGGCTCGATATGCACGGCTCCTGCGAAATTAAATTTTCCTCCGATTTCAAAGGTATGTCCTGAATAGTCCAGGGTATCGTTATTATTATTCAAATCCATAAATTGATACGTTCCCATTACGGAGAACTGGTCGTTCAGCTCATGATCCAACCGAAAATTGTAAAAGCTTTGACGATTGGTTTTGTCCAGTTGACTCCACTGGTAACGCAATCCCAACGACGTATTAAAGCCGAAATATTGCGTCACTCGTGTCAGGAAACGATGCTCAGGAAAACTGGCAATGAACGGCGCAGGCTGATAATAGAGTTGATCCGGATATTCAAACAGGATAGGATCGGGATAAGTATATTTGAAATAATCAGAATATTGGTATTCGGTTTTGATAACGGTCTGATAGCCTGAGCCGAGGAGCTGGCTGTGAAGCTCATGCGCTTTTAACAAAACAATTGAAAGCAAGAGGAGTGAAAAAATTTTAATTTTGAACTGGATCATTTTTGCTTATATAAATTTAAGGTCAGATTTCAAAACCGATGAAAACGAAGTTACGTTTCAATGAGCAAACCAATTTTCTCACTGATCGAATTTTACTGAATAGATAGCGCCACTCCCACCTGTTTGCCAGTGGCTTCTTTGATTACCATGAGCTTTCCCAGGTCATCTCTCTGCAATTGTTCATTGGCATTCAATAACTCAAAGCCATAGAAAGTACTATCAGGAGCCATATCAACAATCAATTCATCGCTGATACGAATCGATTCAACTTCTGTGGGTTTCTGTTGTAACCGAATATAAGCAATGTGATAACGTGGATCATAACTGATTTTCATATTGCTTATTCGTTTCCAAAACTGCCAGCGACTTAGCTTTAAATCTTAAAGCAGCAGCATCCTATCACGTCGGGCACTCGCCAGCCGAGCCCGCCAATCCACCATCCTCTACCCGGCATAAATCCGAATTTTGATTATCATCGGCGAACATGATGGGATCGCTGACAGGAGCATCGAGATAGTAGTGGGCAGCGCAGCCAAAAGAAAAGCATAGCAGTGTCAACAAAAAAAGCACCACTACTATTTTTCTCACTGCTGGAATCATCTTCACCTCTCAGGTCTTTGCAATCGCTTGAGTCAA
>JALOPY010000632.1 GCA_025453735.1 bacterium
CGGCGATCGCGATCCGCCCCGGTAAAAGAACCTTTGACATGACCAAATAGCTCGCTTTCCAATAGATTTGATGGCATTGCGCCACAATCAACCGCAATGAACGGGCGATTTTTTCGGGGTCCTTCATAGTGGATAACCCTGGCGATACGCTCTTTGCCAGTTCCACTTTCTCCCTGGAGCAATACCCGTCCTTCGGTCGGGATAACCCGGTCGAGGAGGCTAAAGACTTCGTTCATGGCAGGACTATTGCCCAGAATCCCGTGAAGGGAGTAGCGATCAGTAACTTCCTGGCGCAGCTTCTGGTAATCGCTAAACAACTGCTCGCGCATATGAGCCTGCTCGATGAATTCAGCAATTTCCAGAGCCAGGGCCGATGCCAGTTGGGCGTTTTTATCAGAGAAAGAAGGCGTCGGTCGCACTCGAATTAACGAGACGACCCCAATGATATGCTCTTGATAAAAAATTGGTGCGGCGATGAAGGAAGATATCTCAGCATAGCGTTTGGCTGCCGCGCCCAGCTTGATCATGGCAGTAATATCATCAGTGATCAGGGCAGAGCGATGCTTTAAAATCCACCCCGTTACCAGATTTTCCAGGGTGGCATCAAAACCGCATTCGCCATGCGTGCATTTCCGAATCAATGTGCGCTGCGTCTCTTGCGACCCAGGACGTAACAGCTGAATGGAGCCACATTCTGCCTGAACCAGGTCCATAAATTCCGATATCAATGGCTCGATCGCCTGTTCCAGCGGAATCGCCTGGCTCAACAGATGCGCGATGCGATTGGAAGCTTTCAGAATGGCGAATTGAGTATTGATATCATCAATAGAAAGATTTGTTTGGGATTTTTCAATTGGAGTGTTCAAGCTATCCTCCTTTGCTATTCTAAATTTTGGAGTGACTCTTGCAAAACTTAAATCAAAATTATTGAAGTTAAGATGATTAATCAAACATCAGCAAATTATCTTGACTCAAATTATTTTGACATTTTCGTAGAGCCTGAATTTGTGCTCCACTTTTATCGGACTTTAAAACTCAATTCTGCCAGAAAGCAATTTTTTGCTCAATCAAAATCAAGCAAAATTTTTAAAACTCATAGCGGCGAAATTTCAGAGGAATAAATTATCGTATGGAATATAGAGCGTTGAGCGAGGCACTAAGTGCGCGAGGACATTACGCCCAACGCTCCACGCGCTACCTTCTATTTCCCGTACCGCTCCCGCACATAATCTTCCAATCGTGTCAGTTGCATGGGATATTTTTTAAGCGTCTCGGTCATATCAAAGGTCTGATCCGTGGTGTCAAAATTGATCCCCGCGGTGATCATGCGGCTCATTACAGGATTGAAAGGACGGATTAAAACTTTCATCACTTTCATAACAGGAACTGGCGTGTAGCTTCGTTTGGCTGATTTGCCAGTGGCTTGCTCGATCATTGCGATGATCTGTTCGGTGGTAAAATTTTCCGGTCCGCCGATCTCGATCACCTGATTTTTGGCAGCAGGATTTTCTAGGCCAATTTGGGCAAAGCGCGCCACATCAGCCACGGCCACGTAATTCACTGGATTCTTCCCCTTGCCAAAAATTGTGGCTTTTCCGGTCGCCAGCATCGGCTGGGCGATCATTTCAACCCAGGATTCCATGAAGGCTGCAGGACGAAGAATGGTGTAGCTCAAACCACTGTCTCTCAGGTACTGTTCTGTTTGGCATTTGATGCGAAAGAAATCAACGGGATGATCGGGACGGGCGCCGAGGGCTGAGGTAAACACAAAATGCTTGACGCCAGCCGATTTAGCGGCATCAATCAAATTGCGATTGCCTAAACTATCTACAATTTGCGGGCTGCTCTTACCTTTACCCTCGAAGCTATGGCTGGCAGCGAAAATTTTCTCAAGCCCCTGGCACGCCTTGTCTAATGACTGGCGATCCCGAACATCTCCAATAACAACTTCTGCGCCAAGCTTTTTTAACGCTTCAGCTTTTTCAGGGGTGCGAGTCATGGCACGAACGGATTTGCCTTCATTCAATAATAATCTTGCCACAGCTCCCCCCAGGTTTCCAGTTGCTCCGATAATGAGAATCATATTTTTTCCTCCCTCGAAAGTAAAATCCCAAAAAACATTATTCAAATCCTAAATAATTTCAAAATTCCAATACGCAATGACTCAGACTTTGACTCTTTGAGCGCTAACAAGTTTGATCATTGAAATTTGGAATTTGAAATTTATCCGCCAGTTGTCGGACGGGTTTGGAATTTGTTTTTTGTGGTTTGTCATTTTATATAACTGTCACGGTAATGGTTTTCGACTTTTCAAATCCTGAACAATTTTCTGAAATTTCGATTTATCTTGAACCAGAGCAAAACTATCATCCGATTCCAGCGTCGACAGATCGGCCCAGCCACATTGAATGGCTTTCTGCAAATATTCCAATGCCTCCTGCGGATGATTCGCGAAGGCATGATAGTTGGCTGCGTCATAAAACATGTGGGCATCGTTTCCTTCCCAGATCATGTTGAAATTATAACCCTGTTTCTGGGTAAATAATGGCACGGCGGCTTCAAACTGAGTTCTGGCGTCTCGTGTGATGCCAAGCTGATGATAGCACTTTGCCAATCCCAGCCGCGCACGATTCAGGATATAGCCAATGCCCATCGCCCTGGGGGAGGCGGTGATAACAGCGATGGCTTTCTGATATGCTTCCAGTGCTCTGTCATAATTTTTGAGATTGAAATTGACCTGTCCCATACCACAATACGTTTGCGCC
>JALOPY010000057.1 GCA_025453735.1 bacterium
TTGGTCGAAATACTCTGGGCTTCTAAAGCAATGGAAAAGCCATTGCCAAATGGGAAAATGATATCGCCGTAAATAGTGCTGTTAGATTCGGTCGCGCCAGCGGCCAGGTCGTCGGTTTGATTGTTATCCATGCCGAAACCCAGCACAAAGTTCACACTGGTGGAGGGCTTGGAGATAGCATTCACCCAGAATCCCATGCTCTTGCGATCATCATCGGCAACGCCGCTGCCAGCAGTGGTGAATAAATTGGCGTTATTCAAATTGGTGCCCATATTGACTTCGCCTTTCAACGCCAGCATGGAACTGAATGGAAGATCGAAATCCAATCCAAAACCAGAGGTGTTGTATTCATCGTCATCCAGATCGGGATTGGGATCATATTTGGCATAGACAAAATAGACGCCAATCGTGTGCTTGTTCATTAATTTATTCGATAGCCGCCCCTGCAACATCGGGAAGGCGGCTTTGTTATCATTGCCCAACCCAGATTCTTCTCTGGTTCCCTCACCAATCGAAAATTGCAGCATGGGCGTCATATTTTTCATGGGCATCTTGTAGTGGAATTGAATCTGCGCGCGACGGAAGCCGTAGTTGCCGCTGAACCAGAGAATGCCATTGGTGTTATTGGTCATGGGAATATTGGGCGAAAACAGATCCCACTGTTGACCGAAGCGCAGCTCCATATTGCCCTTTGCCATTGATGCAAAAGCTAAACGAACTCGAGAACGGGCATTGGCATCAAAACCTGCCCAGAAGAAATCCAGTTCCAGTGTTCCGCCAACTTTAATCGCATCGCCAGCGCTGCCCTTTAAACCAAAACGGCTGTGTTGCGCCGTGAAACCCAATACGGGATTATCAGCTCCGCTCGCCACCTGGGCGGCTGTTAGATTTTCTGCATTGAATGATCTCACTCCTTTGGTGGTATAAACCATATCGCCCTTGAGAAAGCCGTAGTGTTTCAGTTCGACTTGGGCAAATAGTGCCGGGACAAGAATCATACTCAAGATGATAATAAAAATTGCTTTTCTCATTGTGTCAACTCCTCTAATTTTAATTTGATGTATCAATTAGTAAATTTATTTAATAGCTCCTGTTTTTTTCAGCTGAGCGAACAGACTCTTCGTTTCACCAAGCGTATCGTAAATCAGGCTCGAAGTGATCGTCGCCGCCGTGACGGCGTCGATCTTAGGATTGAAGACGAACTTCTCCTGAATCGACCGGCCGATGATTCGTTTGTTAAAAGCATTCAGTTCGCTCTCGCTCCATTGTTTGTTATAAGCTTTGGTCAAATAGATGGAATAGAAATTGATTATTTTTCCTCTGGCATCAAAGTAATACCAGAAGTGCGCATCATGGCAATTGCCGCAGACCGTATTGCGATAGACTTTTCGCACGAAATAGACTCCTGGCGGAACGCCACCTTTCTCCTGGGTTCGAATTTTATAGACGATATCAAACGTCGGATCGAGAACCAGGACGCGCTCGAACTGAATTACTTTTTCGCCTATCACTGCCAAGCGATCAACGACGACTTTCTGAAATTCGTCATCGCTAAGCTGGGGAGCATCGGCGGTATGCTTCGCCCACTCGGTTGCCTCCGTTGCTTCCTCAAGTACCAGCACGTCAGAAGCTACCAGAGTGCGAATGTCTTCCAGCAGTTTTTCTTTGCTCACGACCACGCCCAGGGACGCGGCGCTAACAATGCCCGTGCCAGTATCCGTTTTCTTGAACAAAATGGTAAATGGCGTTTTCGGTCGGCCGACTTCATCATGCAAAATGAATTGATCGTCGGGAATAAGCGGAAAGGGGATGCTTTTCTCCTGCCGAAACAATTCCACTTGCTTCGCATTATTACCTGAGCCAATTCCCAGCATTTTCACTTTCGATTTCAATGTGGCATCTTCTTGAATGGCATGATACAAGTCATTCATAATCGGTGCCTGTCGTTGACAATGCGGACAATATTTGTTGAAATACTCGACGACGATGACCGAAGCCTGAATATCACTCAAGCGGAATTTTTTGGCGTTTTTGACGCCGAGATATTCTTTCTCCGCGGCAGTCAAATTCGCCTTGATTTCAACAGAAAGCAAAGGATCGCCTGGCTTTAATAGCGGCTTGACCGATTGGCTTTTTGCGCTCGAAAAGAAAAAAGCGATTAAAAGCAAGGTCAAAATTTGAATTGAAAATTGAAATATTTTATTCATGCTCGTTAGTTCCAAATTTGTTCTACTGCTGGTTGACATCCCCCCTGCCCCCCACTCTATCGAGTGCAGGCTTCAAAAGGGGGGGTAAGGAGGATTTTTTTATAAACTGAATCAACCACTTAACTGACTTAAAAATTCAACCCGACGAACAAAAATCAATGTTCCTCTGAAAACACCGGAAAATATCTGGCGATCAAGTAATAAGCCATAATTCCCGCCGAAACGATGCCGACGGTAATCATAATTTCCATCAGATGTGGAAAATATGATGCCGTCGCCGGCGCTTTAATGCCGAAGAGGGACACATTGAATCGGTTGAGGACCAAACCCGCGATGACGAAGATCGAACCATTGAACATGGCTTTGGTGCTCTGTCGCACGCCTTTGCTCAAGAAGATAAAGAACGGGATAATCACACCAATGATCATTTCGAGGATGAACAAATAGCTTGCGGTCGATCCTTCGAAGATCAATCCCAGATCACCCTGAACCGCGAGGTCAGCGATTTTCATGATGAAATAAATCGCCAACACCCAGGGCAGCCCAATTGCCAGCTTGCCCTGTGCAACGGTTTCGGGTTCTCGTTTGAACACCCGCATGCTGATCGTCGATTCAAAGATCACCATCGCAATGCCAACTGCAATAGCCGAGGTGAGAAATAGCACTGGCAAAATGGGCGTGTGCCACAAGGGATGTAGCTTTTCGGGCATAATTAAAAACATCGTACCCAGCGATGATTGGTGCATAGTGGATAACACGATCCCGGCGATAATTAAAACGATTGAAATTCGTTTTAAGATTTTCAATGGCGCTTGCAGCTTGTAGCGCTCCAACGCCATTGGCGCGAATTCCAACGCCAGCACCGTCAGGTACAGCATCACGCACCAGCCGACCTCAAACAATGGAGAATGAAGATTCCAGTAGATGGTCAGATGCCAGATGCGATAGTATTGTCCCAGATCAACCAGCAGGGCTAACACGACCAGAATATAACCCAGGAAGCCAGTCAAAATCGCGGGGCGCAGTAACGGCTTCATGGTCTCGCCGCCGAAAATATGAACTGCGGCTGCGGTGACAAAAGCCCCAGCGGCTAATGCCACACCACAAAGAAGGTCGAAGCTGATCCAGATTCCCCAGGGATAGGCATCGGATAGATTGGAGATGGCGCCCAGCCCGAAGAAGTAGCGGATCAATGCGACGATCAGAGCCAGACCGATCAACACCAGCAACACGATCGAGCCAGTCCCGAAGACTTTGTCCTTTTTATTCGTCATGTTTCACCTCCTCTGGTTCAGCTTTATTTTTCATCTTTCGCTTGGTTAGCCAGTAAAAGGCGCTCATCAGCGCGCCGACCACCACAATCTGTCCTGGCACGAATTTCAGGGCATTGTGCGTCCAGGTCGGAAGCGCTCGTTCGCCCAGAACCGGAAAGCCCAGCGAAGCAAAATCCGCGTCTTTCGGGGCAACATACAATACCGAAGTTCCGCCGACTTCTTTTTCGCCATAGAGATGGGGATTGTATTTTTCGGGCTTGGATTCGATACGTTTTTTGCCTTCTTGAATCAGCTCGTCGCGGTCACCAAAGGTAATGGCGCCGGTGGGACAAGCTTTGGCGCATGCCGGCATTTCGCCTTCTGACAGACGATCATAACAGAAGGTGCATTTCCGGATATAGGGCAATGCTTTATCCCATTCAAAGGTCGGGATGCGGAACGGACAGCCCATCATGCAGTAGCGGCAACCGATACACTTATCGTCATGATAAATCACCGCGCCGGTTTCGGTCTTCTCCAGTGCTCCCACGGGACAGACAGAAACGCAGCCTGGATGCTCGCAATGCATACAACCGATTTTAGTGAAAAACCAGTTCACGCCTTCTTCTTTCTCGAATTCATCGAACTTGATCAACGTCCATGTTTTCGCAGAAAGGATGGGTGGATTTTGATGCGTGCCAGTGTTTACAGTTTTTTCGCCAGCTAACTGGTTCCACTGTTTACATGCTACCTGACAACTGCGGCAGCCAATACACTTCGTTACATCGATGAGAAATGATACGTTTTTCATCACGCCACCTCCTTCCTGACATTAACCAAAAATGCTTTTGATTCTGGAATCATGGTATTGGCATCGCCGATCGCTGGCGCCAATTTATTGGCGCTATCGCCGGTTGCCAGACCGATAAATCCGAAGCAATAGGGTAATCCCACTTCATGGATTATGGCATCATCGCCGACTTTGAACGGCTTGAATCGAGCCGTAACCACCGCTTTAGCGTGGACTTTGCCACGAGCCGATTCGACGATCACTTTGTCGCCATTCTTGATGCCCAGCTCGCTCGCCAGCTCTTTGCTCATCTCGACAAACATTTCAGGCTGCATTTCGACCAGCCATTCCTGTTGACGAGTCATCGCGCCAGTTTGCCAGTGTTCGGACACCCGATACGTCGTAGCGACGAATGGGAATCTCGGGTCGCATGCTGCCGCAAACGCATTCATGCCGCCTTCCACTTTATGCCAGGCTTTGGCAGTGGGATTGAGCAGCACGCTGGACATCATGTTTTTCTCGACCGGACATTCCAGCGGCTCATAATGTTCCGGGAACGGTCCGTCGGCTAAGCCCATGCCGAAAATTCGGGCAAAGCCCTCATCACGCATGATGAATGGAAATTTGCCTTTTTCTTTATTCGCCATCGGCGGCCAGGGACCATCGGGCACATCGCCGATCCAGGCACCCTCGCCTTTATTTCCCAGTGGATCCCAGCGAATGACTGGATGTTCCTTATCCAACGGCTGGCCATTTTTATCCACCGAAGCTCGGTTGTAAATGATGCGTCGGTTTACCGGCCAGGCCCAGGCCCATTTGGAATAGAGACCGATGCCTGATGTGTCTTTGTTATCGGTTCTCGCGGCCATATTACCATTTTCCGTGTAGCTGGCGCAATAAATCCAGCAGCCCGAAGAAGTGGTGCCATCATCCTTCAAATCAGCAAAACGAGCCATCAGTTTGCCAGTCGCCAGATCATAGCCATTGATTTCTTTTGCTACCAGATGCGCATCAATATGACCCTCCGGCGCATAATCCCATTTCAATTTTAGAATCGGATCGGCAAACGCGCCACCCTCGGTTTCATATAATTTTTTCAGACGAACAAAAATTTCATGCATCATTTCCCCATCGGGAATTGCATCACCCGGCGGATCGACGGCTTTGTAACGCCATTGCATCCAGCGGCCGCTATTGCTGATGCTTCCTTCTTTTTCCATGGAAGCCGCACAGGGCAGCATGAACACTTCGGTTTTGATGGTCTTCGGATCAACTTCCGGCGCTTTCCAGAATGCACCGGTTTCCGTCTCCCACAGATTGACATTCACCAGCCAATCCAGATTCGTCATGGCTTTGATGGTACCATCGGTGTTGGGACCGCTACAAACCGGATTCTGTCCCCAGGCTAAGAAGCCTTTGATTTTTCCTTTATCCATTTCATTGAACAAACTGATCCAGGAATAATTGCCCGTATCCTCGACTTTTGGCAGCCAGGCATAGCCAAACTCGTTGTCCTGCTGAGCATTGGCGCCGAACATCGATTTCAGAAAACTAACCGAATATTTCGCATAATTGCTCCACCAGTTAGCGCTCATCGGGTCTTTCGTTTTCGCAAATGACTGGTCATTATAGTCTGCTAGTGTCGCCTGCGAAGCTTTCGGTGTTTTCAAATAGCCCGGGAGAATATGGAACAACAATCCATGATCCGTCGATCCCTGGACATTGGATTCACCGCGCAGTGCATTCACGCCGCCGCCAGCAACGCCCATATTGCCGAGCATCAACTGGATTATCGACATCGCTCGAATGTTTTGCGTGCCAACCGTATGCTGGGTCCAGCCCATGGCATACATAATCGTGCCCGCTTTGCCTGGCTTGCCCGTCTCGCTGTAGGCTTTATAAACTGCCAACAACTTATCAACTGGAGTCCCGGTAATCTTCGAAACCAGTTCCATATTATAGCGAGAAAAATGCTTCTTCAGCAACTGGAACACGCAATTCGGATTTTGCAGCGTGGCATCCCGTTTCGGAATTCCCTTTCCATCGACTTGATAGCTCCACGTTGCTTTATCGTATTTTCGTTTCTCTGCATCATAACCTGAAAATAGCCCGTCCTCAAATTTAAAGTCGGGATTGATCAGGTGTGCGGCATTGGTATATTCGACCATATATTCTTTGTTGTAAAGCTCGTTATCCAGAATATATTTGATCATGCCGCCCAAAAATGCAATGTCAGTCCCGGAACGTAATGAAGCATAAATGTGGGCTTTTGACGAGGTGCGAGTGAATCGTGGATCCACATTAATTAATGTTGCCCCGCGCTCCATCGCTTCGGTGACATATTTAAAGGAAATTGGGTGATTCTCTGCCGCATTGCTTCCCATAATGAGAATGCAATCGGCGTTGGCAAGATCAATCCAATGATTGGTCATTGCCCCTCGGCCAAACGACTCTGCCAGAGCCGCTACTGTTGCCGAGTGTCATATACGCGCCTGGTGTTCAACATACACCAGGCCTAAAGAACGCAGCATCTTCTGATACAGCCAGCATTCCTCATTATCCAATGCCGCACTGCCAACAGAAGCGATTTGCGTGGTGCGATTGACGACCTGCCCCTTTTCGTTCTTCTCGGTAAACGATGCGTCGCGAGTTGCCTTGATGCGTTTGGCAATTTCATCGAACGCCCATTCCCAGGATTTTTCTTCCCATTTTTCGCTGTAAGGAGCACGGTACATCACTTTGGTGAGTCGTCTCTCGTTGTTAGCCAACTGATAGAGCGAACTCCCTTTGCTGCAAAGAGAACCGCGATTGATCGGATGATCCGGATTCCCTTCGGTGTTGATCACCTTCCCGTTATGCGAAGATACGATGATACCGCATCCCACTCCGCAATACGGGCAGATTGTCGTGGTTTCCGTCGCGTATTTCAGCTTGTACTCTTTGGGCGATTTCGCAAACGCGTTGCTCCACCCAAGACCACCTAATGCGAGACTGGAACCAGCGACCCATGAAACTTTCAAGAATCCTCTTCTTGATACATTCATATACGCCTTCTCCTCCTCTGAGATTTTTAAGTGAACCAGAGTTAGTTATGATGATAATGTTTACACATTCGCTTCAAAATTAAAAATCCAAACAAAAAAACTAATGTCCATCGGACAATTCGTGATGATCATAATGTTCGATTCCATCCCACCAGAGCATGCTCTGATAACCTTCTTTCACTGCGATTTCATCCAAATAATGCGTGATCAGGTCTTCTAATGCCATGTTCATCGGCTGAATAAATGTATATTTGTTTTCATCGATGGTCTTCAAATATCGCTTGCATTGATCGCACACATAAACCTTATACAAACTATCGCTCTCATCAAAAAAATATCGAATGCCCTTTGGATCTTCGTTGGAACAGCAGGCACACTGATTTCGAGTAAACATCCACTCGGTATGGCATGTCGCGCACCACAGATGTCTTTGCCCGACCTCTTTCTCCAGCCGCGCCATGACTGCCGCATTGCCACAAAGCGGACAGAACGATCGAAACCAGACTTTATCTTTTTCTGCCAGGTAGGGCTGCAACAAATCTGCATACGTTTTCAAAAATGGCAGGCTGATTGTTCTCGCGATAAAAATAAGCACGCCAGGTTCGACAGCAGTCTTTTCGGACAACTGGCTAAAGTAGTCTTTATTTTCAGCGATGAAAGTTTGAATGAATTCATTTGGCAACTGGTCATTTTTCTTGAGCGCACCTTTTAAAATATCAATTTTTTCAGGCGGGTATTGCTGTGGATATTTTTCAAAAATCGAAAGCAGCGCAGTAAAACTGGATCGAGCGACATCAGCCTCAATGTAGATATTATTTTTTTCGAGCAACGGTAGTCCCATTTGCAGCCGTGATTCGATATCACTCGTTTTGCCAAATATGGCGAGCTTTTCTTTATTGATCTTCGATTGCTGATCCGCTTGAATCGTCAAAATCTGTTGATAGAAATTCAAATACTCATCAACAAATTGACCTCGTTTTTTGAGATAGCTAATCTGATCTTCAATCGTCATGTTTTTTTCCATCTTAGTATTTCAGTTTATTCGCCAGCTATTGGTGTAGATATTCATCCGTTTGCCGCGGGCAAATCCTATCAGCGTTATACCAATTTCATCAGCAAGTTTCAATGCCGCTGACGTTGGAGCGCCACGAGAAATCAATATTGGGATTTGATGTCGGGCAGCTTTCAATAAAATTTCTGATGACACCCTGCCACTGGTCATCAAAATTTTATCATCGCCAGGAATATCTTTCATTACGCATTCGCCAATGATTTTGTCGATGGCGTTGTGCCGACCGATATCCTCTCGTTCCAATAAAAAAGTATTATCTTTGTAAAGCAATGCACTGTGCGTCCCGCCCGTTTGCTGAAATAACAGCGACCGTTGCTTCAAATCTGACACCACCGCAATCACAATTTGATGCTCGATCGTCAGCTTGCTGGAGACGAAATCGCCGCTCCACTTTTCAAACACCTGGTGAAAGGTCAAGCCTCGAGCGCAGCCTGTGGTGACGGTTCTCCCTTTGCGAAAATTATCATCGATGGCAATGGGCTTGTTCAATTTTATCCAGATGACGCCTTTATTCTCATTAAAAATTAAGCTTTCAATTTCTGCCTTGCTCGATAAAATTCCTTCTGAGAACAAAAACCCGACTGCCAAATTTTGCTGAAATTGCGGCAGACATAACAGCGTCACCAACTCTTCTTCATTAACAAAGATCGTCAGCGGCGTCTCTTTGATGACGACATCGTCCTGTTCAACAATTTTGCCATCGGTAATCTGAACGATGGTTACTTGTTCTAATAAATCAGCCACAGTAAAGCTTTCTGGCTTGCTGCAAATCCTCTCGGGTATTGATATTAAAAAATGCCCGCTCGACGGACTGGAAATGACTGCACGGAACTTCTTTCACCTTTGCATGAGAATAGAATGACCGAATCTTGAAATCCCTCTGCTGCAACTGATTCACAATTGTTGGAATACAGTTCTTAGAATAAAAAGCGCACAACGGCTCGATAAAGCCATTGAACTCGGGTACGATGACATCATACCGTCCCGAATAAGTATAATTTTGAAGATGCAGAATAATGGCTGGATCGATGAACGGCATATCACAGGCGACGACAAAACTATAGTCATTAGATGAAA
>JALOPY010000633.1 GCA_025453735.1 bacterium
GAACCGCAGATCCCAGACCAACAGTTACTGGAGGACTATCGTCGGGGATTCCATCATGATCCAAATATCCATCCGGATCTTCTTTGATTTCCGGCTTCAGGTCAAGCTCATCCGGGACACCGTCATTATCCCGATCGCCCCGGGTTGTGGTTCGAAAATAGTAAGTGAATCCACCGTGGATATCAATAACACCGTCAGTCTCATCACCAGAGTTAAGATTGTCCAACCAATCCGTGAAGGATTGTCGGAAAGTTGCCCCGATGTTAAAATAGAACGTATGCGCTGGATTCAATACAATTTCCAGACCTCCGCCGCTTTTTATAAATGAATCATACCCTTTTCGAAGCAGTCCGCTCGCAGGGTCCCGGTACGTTTGACCACTTTCCGTGTAATTCCAGTAACACCCACCGCCACCAATGACGACATAAGGATTAATTTTACCCAGCGGATTGAACGAAAAAATCAAATGCCCTTCATAGGGAATGATGATCGTTTCAAAATCAGGACTATTCTTGTCACTGACTTTCGAATAACCGCCTTCAGCGCCAATTGCGAGAAACTCAAACAGATTATACGTGAGTTGTCCATAAACGCAGGGTTTGAAGGCTGGCGTTGCCCAGTCGCCTTCCAAACGATTTATTCCCGCTTTGAAACCAATTCCAAAATTGGTTTGTTCTCCACCTGCCCAAACGGTAACAGAGGAAAAAATTATCAGGATGAGCGTGGAAATTAAAGTTGTTTTTCCTATCAAATTTATCCTCCTTTGTCATAAATAAAAGAGTTTGTAGGACTTAGTAGTAAAAATTTATTAAATTTTATTAAAAAAGTCAAGCAATTTTTTTATTTTTCTTAATTCTTTTTTGAACATGATATTTTTTATAAAATTTAAAGCCAGGTAACCAAATAAATTTTCAAAACTTAATGCTCAATAATTTTTTGATACTTTTTTAATAAAAATCAATTTAATTAAAAAATATGTCATTTCACTTGTGAAGGGGACGATTTTATTTTGAGATAATTATAATAAATTAGCCCGGCGCCAAGAATTATTAATAATAAGCTGATTCCCTGGTTAACAGAAAAGGAAAAATTCTTTAGCTGAATCAAAATCATACTATCTTCATAATATCTGAAAATATCGACAGTAAAACGTGAGATGCCATAGAAAATAAGAAACAGATATAATAGGAATCCATCGAATTTTTTAATGCGCTCGAATAATAATATCACGCCAAATATTACGAGACCATAGCATGACGAATAGAGTTGGGTCGGATGGATCTGCTGATCCGGAAAACAATAACCAGCCGGACTGTCCAGTGGAAAAACCATTCCCCAGGGCAGTTCTGTTGGCACGCCAAAGCAACACCCATTTAGAAAACAGCCGATTCGTGTGATAAAAATTCCCAAGCCAAGAGCAGGTACGACAATATCAGCAATTTTCAATACTGGCAGCTTTTTCAACTTAAGATAAAGCAAACCAAATCCCACAGCAGCAATAAAACCACCTAACATTGTCAACCCAGCGATTCCGATCTGCCCGGAGCTTTGAAAGGGATTAATGGTATCGAGCCAATGTCCCTTAAATTCTTCTAAGTGAAAAATCACATAGAGAAATCTCGCTCCCAGGATGGCGCTGATTACAATCACAACCGAAAGATCGATAATTTTATTGGGATCTATATTTTGCTTTTTAGCGCGATGCATGGACAAATAAATGCCGACCAAAAACGAGATGGCTAACATCAAGCCATAGCTATGAATCTCTAAAGGACCGATTTCAAATAATTTTGAATGCACCCGGTACCCTATATTTTTGGACTAATACTTGAACCTTCGAATTGAGGCATTGATTATCAAACCGATCAGAATCATGCATGAAATGAGAAATGATCCCCCGTAACTTAGAAATGGCAACGGAATGCCCGTAACCGGCATCATGCCAACTGTCATTCCAATATTCACAACAACGTGAAATCCGAGCACTGTCACAGCGCCGATGACCATCAGGCTGGCATATCGATTTCGTACCACTGAAGCCACATGGATTCCACGCAGGATGATAAATAGAAACAAGAGAATCACAAAGATACTCCCAATGAATCCTGCCTCTTCCCCAATGACAGAAAAAACAAAATCGGTATGTTGAGCTGGCAGAAAGCGGAGCTGTGTCTGTGTTCCATTTAGCAATCCTTTGCCCAACAATCCGCCTGAGCCAATTGCGACCTTTGATTGAATAATCTGATAGCCATATCCTTGAGGATCAATTTCGATTCCTAAAAATGTCAGTATTCGGAGTTTTTGATAATCATGCAATTGATTCCACATCAGCGGCGTAATAATTCCGACTCCGATATTCAATAGCATGATAAACAGCGAAACCACATGTCCCCGTTTGAATAGCAATAGCAGAATCGCGACGAGGAACATCGCCAAAAAGAAAGTGTAATAATTAAAAGAAGCAATCATTACCATAAGCGGCGCGATAACCACAAAGAGAAAAAAAGTCGGCAATCCTGCCCAATAAAGGACCGGAAGCAAAATCGCCAAGCATACTAGCGCAGTTCCCAGATCTGGTTGACGGGCGATTAACATGAAAGGTAGGGCAGCAATGCCAAACGCAAAGGTAATATCTTTCATTCGATTTAAATTTCGTCTATCCTCCGAGAGATACCTTGCCAGCACAAGAATAATGCTCAACTTTGCCAGTTCTGCTGGCTGGAATCGAATTCCTGCGATTGAAATCCAACGCGATACGGCTTCT
>JALOPY010000634.1 GCA_025453735.1 bacterium
GGATTTCATATCAAGGTTCGGAGAACTGGGAATTACCGTTCGTGAGGGCAAGATACGGTTTGATCCAGTGCTAATGAACAGGAACGAGTTTCTCACCACTGCTCAGACATTCGACTATTTCGATGTGAATCAGGAGAAGCGATCCATTGACCTGGACGAGGGAATGTTGGCATTTACCGTGTGCCAGGTTCCAATCATCTACATCAAATCTACTGAACGAAAAGTTATTGTTTTTACCCGAAGCGGAAATGAAAAAGAAATGAAAGAATCTGAAATCGATCCGCATCTCAGCAAATCAATTTTTCAGCGTGAGGACAAAATATCGAAAGTCCATGTACTAATTAATTAATTTCTTAGGGAGGTTGTTATGATTCTTAATCAAATCAAGTCAAAGCAGTTCGCTGGACTCTGGCTTACATCGTTGATCGCGCTTCTACTGCTATTTACTTCAACTGGAGTCATGGCGCAGGTTGCCAATGTTAAGGTCGTTTCCGATGGGTCAGGTATCAAGCTCCAGGTGGACGGCAAAGATTTTATGATCAATGGCATGAACTGGGATTATATCCCAATTGGGACGAACACTGTGAATGCCAATTTTTGGAAAAAGTCAGATGCGGATATTAGGGCAGGGCTTGACTCAGAAATGTCACTTTTAAAAAACATGAATGTCAATGTGATAAGACAGTATACTGGTGTCCCTGCAAAATGGATTCAGTACATTTATGAAAACTATGGCATTTACACGATGCTGAATCATTCTTTTGGTCGTTATGGCTTAACGCTGGATGGGGTCTGGACGCCTGTTACGCATTATGATGAGCCCCGTACACAAGAATATCTTATGTCTGAAATTACCGAATTGGTAAAAGAATACAAAGATACGCCTGGTTTATTGCTGTATTTGTTGGGAAATGAAAACAACTATGGCCTTTTTTGGCAGGGTGCTGAAACAGAGGATTTTCCTGATGATGAAGCCCAGAAGAAGTTTATCGGGGAAAAACGTGGAAGACCTATGTACAGGCTTATGAACGAAGCTTCCGTTAAAATGAAGTCAATTGATTCATCACATCCTGTAGCGATATGTAATGGGGATGTATTATTCATCGATATTATCGCGGAAGAATGTAAAGATGTTGATATATTCGGAACCAATACGTACCGGGGTGTTTCGTTTGGCGATATGTTTCAGGTGGTTAAGGATAAACTCAATAAACCAATCATGTTTACTGAGTTTGGAGCAGATGCATTTAATGCCATAGAGAATGCAGAGGATCAAGAATCTCAAGCTTATTACATGGTGGGAAATTGGAAAGAGATTTACGAAAATGCGGCTGGTTTAGGGAAGGTCGGAAATTCAATAGGTGGTTTTACATTCCAATTTAGTGATGGATGGTGGAAGTTTGGTTTTGATGATAGAAAAAATGCAGATGTGCATGATAATAATGCTTCATGGTCAAATGGTGGTTATCAATCTGATTATAAAGAGGGTGAAAACAATATGAACGAGGAATGGTTTGGAATTTGCGCTAAGGGCTCAACCAATTCCCGTGGACTATATCAGCTCTACCCGCGTGCGGCATATTATGCGTTGAAAGAAGCGCATTCGATCGATCCGTATGCGAAGGGAATGACCGCTGATAAAATCGAGAAACATTTTTCAAGTATCCAGCTAATGGATGCCGTATTACAGGCAAGGGGCGATCGGGCAGCTTTGATTGGAGAACAAAACAGTAAAATAAGGGTGAGCGGATTACGTGCAGAATTTTATACCTTTAATACTGGAGGGGATAGAATTAGTACGCCGGACGATCCGGTTGTAGGTGAAACAGGATATCCTAATGCTTTGGGATTTGATAAAATGCAGTCATTTTACGTTGACTTCGAAGCCAAACCCACGGAAAGTGTACGGGGAACTGTTTCCTTTAATATTCTTGGCAATGTTGCTGAAAATCCTATTGACGAGATCTTCTATGAGAATCGTGGCCGGGCAAAAACAATAAAAACCGATGACGGAAATATAAATCTTAATTCTCTTAACCGGGTTGATGCATATAAGGCTAATATTAGTTGGAATAACCGCTATTTCGAACTTGCTGGTTTTTATCGTACCGGTCACTATCATTGGGGCTATGAAGGCGATTTTTTTGGTCTATATCCGGAAGCGAACTATGGTCCTAATATTGATATCTATAATGGTACTGCACCGGTCGGTTTTGAAGTTGCAGGAAAAAGAATGTTACATGGTTTTAAAGTTGCTTTTGGACCTGAATTATGGTGGGGTGCAAATCCGGCTCTCTTAGTAAAATATGGACGCAAAATCGGCCATTTTGATGTAACCGGTATTTTTCATGAAGACATTGATAAGCAAGGTACAGCTCAAAGTTCTTTCGCCATTCCGGCACCGCCGACGCGAAGGGCAACTGTCCATGTGGAAACAGAATTTAAAGGTGTAGGTATCGAAGTTGGCGGTATTTGGGCTGGTCAGCCGCGGGTTGGAGAAACATTTCAGATTGTAGATGGAGAACCGGGTAACTATACTGTTTATCAGGATAAAATTAAATCGGATGATACCTGGGGTGGAAAAATCAAACTGACCTGTTCTTACGGACCAGTAAACTGGTACGCACAGGGCGCTGCCATGGGCCTGGTTGCAGGTGGTGGAGCTGATTTAACACAGACGTTTACTGGCTGGAGACTAAAAGATAGTGGCAGCGGAAACCAGTTCAATGCGCTTACCGGTTTTACATATACTATTGGTAA
>JALOPY010000635.1 GCA_025453735.1 bacterium
GACTGAAAAACGAGGACATGCCACTGAAATCGCAAACGAACACGTCAATCAGGGGTTCGATCACATCATCGGCGTGGGCGGCGATGGCACGTTCAATGAGATCGTGCAGGCGCTGGTGGACAAAAAGAACGTCACCTTTGGCGCGGTTGCGGCTGGAACCGGAAATGACTTTATCCAGATCCTTGGATTTTCCGATCACTTCTCTGAAAATGATTGGGAAACGTTCTTTCAGGAACACACCATGTTGATGGATGTCGGCAAATGCAACGATCGCTATTTCATCAATGGCATGGGATTGGGATACGACGCCCAGGTGGCGTTCGAAAATTACGAAGCGGAAAACAGTCGGACGGTAAAAGGCGGCGGAAAATCCAAATACTGGTGGCATATTCTGAAAACCCTGGTGGTTTATAAAGAGAGAGAGATGCAGGTCATTTTGAATGATAAGCAGCAGAAGAAAAAATCATTTCTCAATACCATCGCCAATGGCAGGCGCCTGGCCGGCGGATTTTACCTCACTCCCAAAGCCATTGCCAATGACGGCTTGCTCGATGTCTGCATGATTGATGAGCTTTCTGTTCCCGGCAGGGTGAAAGAGCTGCTACGAGTTATGAAACAGAAGCATACCGAAGACGAAGTGGTGAATTATTTTTCAACCGATAAGCTGCTGTATGAATTTGACGAGGAAGTTCCGGCTCACCTGGATGGCGAAATGTATTTCGGCTCGCGATTCGATATTAGCATACTGCCCCATCAATTAAAAACGATCTATAATCCGAATGGGAATCATTTTTTTAATGTCGGATAACTCAACAAAATCCCCAGAATGTTTTTATCTGTATATTCTGGAATGCGCCAATGGAAACTATTATACCGGCTACACAAAAGATTTGGCAAAACGGTATGAGCTGCATCTGGCTGGAAAAGCGAATTCAAAATATACCAGGAGCTTCAAGCCAAAACGAATCGCTCAATGCTGGCAGTTATTCGATTCCATCGGGACTGCCCTGAAAATTGAGCGATTCATCAAAAGACAAAATCGACCGACCAAAGAATTATTGATTCATTCCCCGGAAATTCTCAAAACAAAGCTGCACGAAAAATTAAGGCTCAATGTCAATATTGAGCCTTTTTCACTCTCCACTCAAAATTAAATTTTGAAAATATGGGATTAACAGATTCCATCCGCCTGAGGCGGATGGAATCTGTATAATATCACTACGGCAGTTTCTTCATCCCAAATTTTTTCGCATCTCGCTTCATAATTGTTTCGAGTTCTCTTTTGATCTGGCTTTCCAATTGAGGAGCTTCAGCCTGGCTTAAAATTTCGTTCACTTTTTCATGCGCCCGCTCCCCGGCGGACTTGCCATCCACGCTCAGCCACATCTGATAATTCGCCCGATCGATTACCTCGGATGGAAAATAAAATTCTTCCCGTAGCCATTTAACAGTATGGGACGAGGTCAAAAAATGTTCGCCATCGTAAATATTGCCAAACAGGTCTTCGCTGAAATTATCTCTCAATTCAATACCTTTCACCAAGCGCAACGCCATGCCGCAGATTTCATTATCGATCACTAATTTTTCCAGCGATTGACAGCTTTCAAAATCCATCATGCCGGGTCCGGAAATGACATTAATTCCGCTTAATGCGGCGATCACCGCGCCCATGCCGGTTTCAAATCCTGCCTGGGCATCTAACAATTTGGCATCGCTGAGCGCCATGTAGGCGTGAGTTGGCAGTCCCAAATATTTTCCAATTTTGGCATAAGCGGAATCGATCATCATGGTTTCGATCGCACCCATCGGTGTTGTGCCATGTCGCATATCGAAGGCAGCCGGCGAACCACCCCAGATAATTGGAGAACCTGGATGAGCTAATTGATGAATCACCACACCGCTGAGGCTTTCAGCCGCATGTTGCACCAATGCGCCGGCTATCGTGCCAGGCGAGGTTGCTCCGGTCAAGGGCATCGACACCAGCTCGGCTGGAATTCCGGCTTTGGCGCAGTCGATTAGGTTTTGACAGGTGAGATTGCTCCATTTGAGTGGGGGAGAGGGACAGCAGTCAAAAATCGCCAACGGTTTCTGGCGCAAATTTTCTGCGCTGCCGCGAATGGCAAGCAACATCTCCTTCATCGAGTCAAAGGCATCCAGCGCAAACGTCCCCGTGATAACCGGTTTGGTGCTGTTTTGAAGGGCAATGAACAAACGATAACGATCACCGATTTCCTGGGGCACATCCGATGAAACCAGACCTGTTGATTGAGCCGCCAGATTTCCGAGAAAATGTGTCAATCGGCTGAGATTGATCAAATCCTGGGTGACAGGTTTTCTCTGTCGCTGGGTTTTCCAATCGAGAATCGTCAACGCAGCCGAACCGGGATCGAAATGGATGGTGTTCCCTTCGAGTTTCATGGCAGGCTTCTCATCGCGATCGAAAATTGCAATTGAATTCGGAGCGGATTTAACGCATTGCTCAATCAGTGACAGCGGGAAAAATGCCTTCCGATTCTTTCGATCCACTCTCGCTCCAGCGGATTCCAATAATTTTGTTGCGTCCTCGTTTTCGATGAGTACGCCGACTTTTTCAAGCACGGAGTAGGCTTCAGCCAAAATTCGTTCGACTTTTTGGTTATCGATAAGCTCCAGCAGCGGACGATGCATTTTTTTCTCCCTTTCTATAATTGTCAAATGAGTGACGTTTCTTTGGATTGAAGTGGAATTTCTAATTTTACAGGTTATTTTTTATTG
>JALOPY010000636.1 GCA_025453735.1 bacterium
TTTTACATGGCGGGTCTGATGTACGGTCAGGGCAGCCATTTATCCGAAGCCGAATACTGGCGCTGGTGGGTCGTCCATCTCTGGGTGGAAGGATTCTTTGAAGTATTTGCCACGGTGTTCATGGCGTTCATTCTGGGACACATCGGCGCAGTGAGCAAAAAGTTCGCTTTGAACACGGTCTATTTCAGCATCTTTTTATACCTCGGCGGCGGCGTGATCGGGACGTTCCATCATTTGTATTGGTCAGGATCACCTTCGCCAATTATCGCATTGGGAGCGGTTTTTTCAGCATTGGAAGTGGTGCCGCTGAGTCTGCTTGCGTTTGAAGTCGTGCATAATTTGAAAGTCATTCGGGAAGGTGGCAAAGCATTTGCCTACAAATGGCCCATCTATTTCTTCATCTCGGTGGCGTTCTGGAATATGCTGGGCGCAGGCGTGTTCGGATTTCTGATCAATCCGCCCATCGTGCTCTATTACATCCAGGGCATCAACACGACACCGATTCATGGGCATACGGCGCTGTTCGGCGTCTATGGCTTATTGGCAATCGCCCTGATGCTGTTTTCCGTCAGGCATATTTTCAAAAAAGCAGCCTGGTCCGATGGTTTATTGAAATGGAGCTTCTGGGGCTTGAACGGCGGCTTGATGCTGATGACGGTCCTGAGTCTGATCCCATCAGGATTTTATCAGTTCTATTATGCCGTACGAGATGGACTCTGGTACGCCCGCAGTCCCGAAGTCGCCACCAGCAAAACGATTCAGTTTTTCTCCTGGATGCGGGTTTTGCCCGATGTGGTTTTTGCGGCAGGGGCGATTTTGCTTTTTGTCTTTTTGGTGAGAGCGGTGTGGTTGTCGTTTATGAAGAAGTCAAATTAATAGGATAAAAACAAACCAGGCATTTTTGAAATGCCTGGTTTGTAGAATCAGAAAGTCGAATTAGGCTAAAAACAAACCAGGTATTTTTAAAATAGCTGGTTGGTGAAATTACAAAGGAACGAAATGGAAAAAAATAATTCTAACAAATTGCCTTCCGCTGAAGCCGTTCGGCTGGAAAAATTAATCGACTATTCAGCCAACTCAGTTGTCAGTCGAGAAATTGTCAAAACGAAAACAGGCACACTCACGCTATTCGCCTTTGATGCAGGACAGGGATTGAGCGAGCATTCGGCGCCCTTCGATGCCATCGTGCAGATTCTGGATGGCGAAGCGGAAATCATCATCGGTGGGAAATCCATCATCACCAATTCAGGAGAAACCATTTTGATGCCCGCCAATGTGCCTCATGCTGTTTCGGCGCACCAAAAGTTTAAAATGCTGTTGATTATGATTCGTAGCTAATGCAGGACAAATTGCTAATTTGTCCTACAGTCTTGTTGCCTTTGGTCCAAATTTTTGCTATATTATCCCATCATCAGGAAATAGCGATTGTCAACTTATCAATAGCAATGAAAGGGAGAGGATATGCGCGAATCACAAAGCAGGAAAACAATAACCCTGATCAAAGGTGATGGGATCGGGCCAGAGGTAGCCGATGCAGTTGTGAAAATTATTGCTGCGGCTGGAGTAGCGATTGGCTGGGATGTCGCCCCCGCGGGCGCCAATGCTTTTGAAAAATGTGGCACAGTTTTGCCCGAATACACTGTGGATTCTGTCAAAAAAAATAAAGTGGCGTTGAAAGGTCCAGTAGGAACGCCAATCGGTGAAGGCTTTAAAAGTATCAGCGTTGCGCTGCGGAAACGGCTGGAGTTGTACGCCAATCTTCGTCCAGTGAAAAGCCTGCCAAAAATCAATTCTCGCTACCAGAATATCGATCTGATTATCGTGAGAGAAAACACGGAGGGACTCTACTCAGGCATCGAGCATGAAGTCGTTCCTGGCGTGGTCGAGTCGCTGAAAATTATCACGGAGAAAGCGTCAACCCGTATTGCTGAATTTGCTTTTCAATATGCCAGAAATAATAATCGCAAAAAAGTCACCGCTGTCCATAAAGCCAATATCATGAAATTGAGCGATGGCTTGTTCCTGCAATGTTCTCGCAAAGTGGCGGAAAAATATCCCGATATTGAATACGACGAAAAGATCGTGGATAATGCTTGCATGCAGTTGATTCTGAATCCCTATCAATTTGATGTTATGGTTTTAGAAAATTTATATGGCGATATTATTTCTGATTTATGCGCGGGACTGGTCGGCGGACTGGGTACGGCGCCTGGAGCAAACATCGGCAATGAGTATGCGATTTTCGAAGCGGTCCATGGCAGTGCGCCCGATATTGCGGGAAAGAATCTGGCAAATCCGATCGCGTTACTTCGCTCAGCTATACTTATGCTCGAATACATTGGCGAACAGCCAGCCGCCACTCGCATCCAGCGAGCAATCGAAAAAGTGCTCGAAAAAGGCAAAGTACTAACTCGTGACCTTGGAGGAACTGCTACCACGACCGAAATAACGGGGGCAATAATTGCAGAGCTTTGAAAATTTCTTCACCGCAGAGACGCTAAGACGCAGAGAATGCAAAATATTTAAAAATTGTCTTTGCGTCTCTGTGCCTTTGCGGTGAAAAAAATAGACGGTTTATGAAATGGAGAAGATGGAAAAAATAATGAACGTTTTAAGATTGGTTCCAGTCATTTTATCTGCTGTATTGTTGGCTGCCCATTTTTCACGCGCCAATCAAACTGGTTTGGCCATCGTTTGCTTATTATTCCCTTTTTTGTTGCTCATCAAACGAAGATGGGTGGCAATCG
>JALOPY010000637.1 GCA_025453735.1 bacterium
GATGAACTTCGTGCAAAAGATCGCCATGTAATTGTAATTACCTGCCGCCGAACAAAAGTAGATTTCCCTGCCGTCTGGAGTCATGGTTAAATCACGGTTATGCAAGCCATCGGAAACAATTCCTGGAGCAAACAGCAGCGGCTCATTGCCAGGAGGCGCTTGACCGAGGTATGAATCGGTGAGCTTTGGAAAAAAATTGTTCGTTTGGGCGTCTGCGACTTGATACGCCAGAATGACCAGGAAAATTCCAGCAATAAAAATAAGTTTTGTTTTCATTATTTATGCTCCTGTTTGTGATTAATACCAATTTGTCACTTGTGAATCGAATATCCCCCGTTCCTGTTTTAAGTCAGCTCCCGCTATTTGACAATTAACTATTCTTCGTTTTACCTATTTCTCTAACTTTGTATCTCTACGCCTTGCGGTTAAAAAACTACTCAATACGTCCAGCTCTTCCCATCCTTTTTATAGAAACCATATTTCAAAATCTTCCAGCCATCAGCCACGGCATAATCCGCCGTGCCTCGTCCGACAGGGCAACGAATGACGTTGAAGGTCGATTGCGCCGTATAGATCAACACGCCTTTTTCAGGATTATCAGGATGGGGCAGGGTCGTCATCAGGCGAATTTCTTTGCCAGGATATTCTTTATCGGCAATCACTTTGTCGGGATAAATTTTGAACGGGAATTCAGCCGCATGTTTTTTGAGCCAGCGATTGCCCTCCATCGTGCCAACGACCAGCAGAAAATTTTGTGAAAGGTCTTGCTGCAGCGCTTCGACGTCGGTCATCACTGGAATCCCGTTTCGTGCGTACAACGCATTTTGAATTTCAAGCAAACGCTGCTCGCTCTCTTTATCAGGCTCATTGGTCGGGACGATTACAACCAATGATTTTTTTTGGAACAAAACTGAATTGATGGTGCCGTCATAAGGCATCCAATAGAAATCATCGCCTAGTTTGGCGGCATGAAGTCGCTGGAACTCTTTGACAACTTCAGGGAAGAAATCAGTAAAGGTCGCATAGCGCTGGCGCTGCCCTTCATATTCGACCAGTTTTGTCAGGATCGGATCAAGATAGAACCAGCCGCCCAGCTTTTCAAATTTCAACGCCTTGTCGCCAGCCTCTTTTCCAATCTCTCGATAGGCAAACCGAATCGTGGCGGCTCGGACGATATGCTCGTTGATGCAGGCGTCCCAGCTCGAATAACCCACCTTGTTGAGCAGAGTGAGAATCGGATCGAGCAGGCTCTGGCAGGGTTCCAGCTCCTTCCAGTGCTGCTCAGTGAGTGGATTCACAAACGAGTGACTGAATTCGTGCCAGGCAAGATCACGCAGCGATGCTTCGGTTTGAAAAACCAGTTGATCGTTTTCTATTTTTATCGGGCCACCAATGTAATAAATATCCAGGCTCCCATCAGCTCGGGAAATTCGGGGTCCAAATCCGCCGCCATGAAACAGCAGCGCAGGAATGATGGTGTAGCTATGCTGGTGAATTCCATAATAATTTTCCAGCAGGCCGATGTAATCGTTATCCCCCAGCTTGTTTCGGATATCCGCTTCAATGGATTGGTATAGCGATTGGTGGCGCTGGAAGAAATCCATGAATTTCGTATCCCTGGCAAATTCCCGCAGCGCCTGAACAAACTCCTGCAGGTTCGCCTCGCCCTGGGCTCGTTCAATCAAATAGGGGGTAAAATTATCTTTGATTTTTAATTCTGGCGGATCGCTCAAATGCAGCATAAAATTGGGAGGCGCATCGTACGAAAAATTGCCGCTGATCTGATCGAATACTTTGACCGCTCGATGTTCTTTGAAGGGAGCAAAATATTCCCGCACATCTTTTTTGTATGGAAAATCGAGTTTGGTGATCAAGCCAGTTTGTTCGTCATAGCCACTTAAAATTTGCACCACGGCCAGAAGCTCCAGCCGTGGGTCAACAGTGATCTTTATTGTGGCTTTTTCCTGCGTTGACTGGGAACTGTTAGCGAGAATTAGGACAAAGATAAGTATCGTAATCAGTCGTATGAAAATGAAAAAGCTTCGCATGGTGTTTCTCCTAATGTTTAGTATTTTCCGTCTTGCCGTAAACGACAAGGCTAAGAAATGGAAGGACGCCAGGAGCGTCTTGGAATAGTATCGATCAAATGACGATTTTCAAAGTGACAATAAATCGTATCTTTTATTATTTTCTGCCCGTCATAAATTTTATTCTTGTGGGAACCAGGGTATCTCCTTTTTCGCTGATAAAGCCATACGTCCAGAGATTATTGAGACTGAACTCGTAAGTCGTATTCGGCGCCAATTGCACCGACCACGAAAAGACGGTGCGAGTGCTATCAAAGCCACATTTGCCTGTCGCTTTTGGCGCCTCCGCCATGTCCACTCCTCTGGTCAATACCGAAAAAGTTGGCTTCATGCGACGATCAAAAACGATCTTAATTTCTTTCAGGTTTGGTTCGACATTCTGAGCATCATTTTGCGGGAAGGTAGCGACAATTTTGGGGGATTTCACAGCTAGCGCTTTTAATCGGCTGTCAGTACGTTCTTTCACTGACTGGATTTCTTCAGCAACACGACCTGCGTAAGATTTCAGAAAGCTAACAATAATTGGGAAGAATGATTCAAAATCAGAATATTTATCCCGCTGAGCTTCGTACTCGCCGAGCAGCGTGGTCAATTTCCCAATCCAATAAAAACCTCGTTTCTCTTCGCTATCCTGCCGTATCTCAAT
>JALOPY010000638.1 GCA_025453735.1 bacterium
ATCGGCGCTGCGGGAAAAATGGGCAGCGGAATTGCGTTGTTGCTGGCTCAGGAGATGGCGATGCTGAAGCTCAAGCCAGAAAATAAAGGCAAAAAATTTCGGCTCAATTTGATCGACATGAATGACGATGCGCTGGATGGATTGGTGCAATATCTCAAATCCCAGGCGCTGAAAACGGCGGAAAAATCCACGGTCATGCTGCGGGATTTTTATGCCGATCGATCAAACCTGGTTGAAAATTATGAAATCATCGGTCAATTCATCGATGACCTCATGGCAATGGTTCGGGTCGGGACGGATTTAAGCCTGGCTGCAAAATCGCATCTGGTTTTTGAAGCCATCATAGAAAATATCGATGTCAAGCTCAGAATTTTTAACCAACTCAAGGAAATGTGCGCCAGTGATACATTGTTTTTCAGCAATACCTCATCGGTTCCCATTCATCTGGTTGACGATGGCGCCAACCTGGGCGGAAGAATTATCGGCTTTCATTTTTACAATCCCCCGCCTGTGCAGCGATTGGCAGAGCTGATTCCTGCTAAAGAAACCAAAAAAGAATTGATCGATCTGAGTTATGAAATTGCCAAACGGTTGAAAAAAACAATCTTCCTGTCCGCAGATGTGGCAGGCTTTATCGGCAATGGGCATTTCCTACGGGATGGCCTCCATGCCATTTCCGAAGTGGAGCGATTGCAAAAAGACTTCAAGCCATTCGAAGCCATCTATATTGTCAATAAAGTTAGTCAGGATTTGCTGCTGCGCCCCATGGGCATTTTTCAGTTGATGGATTATGTTGGCGTGGACGTGATGTATTTCATCTCCAAAATTATGGACAAATATATTCCCGATGAAAAATTGGATCACGAGTTCCTCGATGATCTCTTTGCCAGAAAAATCTTGGGCGGCCAGCGAGCCGATGGCAGTCAAAAGGATGGCATGTTGAAATATGAGAACAATCGTCCTGTCGGTGTGTTCTGTCCCAGGGAAGGAAAATATAAAATGTTCGAGGAGGCGGGCTGGACAGGCGAAGTGAATAAAAAAATCGGTATTTATCCCGATGGCTGGCAACCGTGGAAAGGGCTGTTGAAGGCAAAGGACCAGCAGGACAAGATTCGGCAGCATTTTGAGCAATTGAAAGCCATGAAAACGCTCGGTGCAGAATTGGCGATTAAATATCTGAAAAGGTCGAAAGAAATCGGACAATACCTGGTTGATTCTGGCATCGCTCAAAAAGCAGAGGATGTGAATGGGGTGTTGATGAATGGGTTTTATCATCTTTATGGACCAATAAATGATTATGTTTGAAAAAATCCCAAATCACAAATAACAAATCCCAAATAAATTTCAATAACCAAAATTCAATTTCAAAACCATCAGGCTTGTTCATTTTGATTACCGAGTTTTTTGGAGTTTGAGTATTAAGATTTGAGATTTATTTGTTATTTGGAAATTGAATTTTGGAATTTCTCACCAATCTGGAGGAATGATCGATGAAAAAATTCAGAAAACCAGTTTATATAGCAGCAGGCTACAATACTATTTCTTTCGGTTCTGGAAGGAAAGAATTCAATCCCAAGAAGCCCATGCCAGGGATTGAGCATCATATCAATGAGGCGGGACAAGGTGCCATTGCCCAAATCAGCGATCCGAATGTGATCGATGAAGCGATGATCGGCAATTTCATGGCCGCTCGATTCGTCAAGCAGGGACATCTGGCAGCGCTGATACCTGATATTCATCCATCTTTGCTGTACAAACCCTGCACTCGTGTGGAAGGCGCCTGCGGCTCAGGCGGCTTGGCCTGGGTGACAGCCATGAAAGTCGTGCTGGCTGATCTTGCGGATGTGGTGTTAGCGATTGGAACGGAAGTCCAGAATTCCGTCAAAGCCATTTATGGAGCAGATATTCTGGCAGGGGCTGGGCATTATGCTGGCGAACGGAAAAATGGCCATGCCTATTTCTTCCCCTCAAAATTCGATGAGCGGGCGGCTGCCTGTTATGAGAAATTTGGTCATGATTACATCCGAAAAGCGATGGCATTATGGTACAAGCAGGCAATCGAGAATGCCCGCAAAAATCCCAAAGCGCAAGAGTATCATAACATGATCGAGGACTTATTCGCTACAGGCATGACGCCGCCGAATCCAAAGGCATTCCTGCCCAATCTGAATGTGTTTGATTGCTCAAAGGTTTCTGATGGAGCATCGGCGTTGATCGTGGCTTCGGAAGATGGATTGAAAAAAATGGGTATTCCCAAATCGAAAGCCATCGAAATCGTGGCGTATGGACAGAGTGAGGGCAATCTCACTCAACAACCTGAAGATAAAACGAAATTATCCACCACCATGAGTGCTGCCCAAAAGGCTTATAAAATGAGCGGGTTAACGCCGAAAGACATCGGCACCGTTGAAGTTCACGATTGTTTTTCCATCACAGGATTGCTCATGTTGGAAGCCTGTGGATTTGTTGGTCATGGTGAAGGCGCGGCGTTTGTCGCCGATGGTCGCAGCAATTTTGATGGCGAGCTTCCCACCAATACCACTGGCGGCTTGATCGGATTCGGTCACTATACCGGCGGCACGGGCATCCGCCAGGCAGTCGATCTGCTGCATCAATTGACCGGACAGGCGAACGGTTCTCAGATAAAAATCAATCCGAACCGACCCCATGGATTGATGACCAGCATGGGTGGCAATGATAAGACAGTGGTTGTCGGGATTTTTAAGGCAGCGGATGTTTGTCCAGTAATCCAGCGCTCCAACACTCCTTGCCACTTTTCGTTTAACCACTTCAACGATAAAAAGCTATGGTTTCACAACATAGCTTTTTTAAAATAAAATAAGTGTGAACTTTGTCTTTCTTGTGTTGTAAAATTAATTGTAAACTAC
>JALOPY010000639.1 GCA_025453735.1 bacterium
CAGCGAGTTGGCGAGGATGGCGTGATCGTCCTGGGACATCCGCACCCCTCATGGCTCGGCTACCAGATCAGTCCATCGATGATTTTTTATCATTGGACGGATTTTCGGGAGACATTTATCCGCAGCATGGATGCGCTGTTTGAAGCGTCACTTTTTGTGATGAATATCGCCCTCAAAGAGGGCATCGATTTTATGAGCGACTCCAGCTACGGTCTGGAAATGACCTCGCCCCAACTATTTGCTGAAATGGATTTGCCTTGCATTCAAAAATTCGTCCAATGGACGCATGAGCGAAACGGTTTGTTCTGGTATCATAATTGTGGCTACACCCGAAAATTGATTCTGGACGGGACGTTCAACACGCTGGGCGCCGATGTGATCGAGACGATTGCTCCACCGCCCGAGGGCGATAATGATCTGGCAGAATCCCGAAAATATATTGATCCCAGAATTTGTACGAAAGGCAATTTCAATTTAAATCTATTACGGGAGGGCACTCCAGATCAAATTGCTGACGCAACCCGCCAGATGGTCGCTTCGGTGCGAGGCTGGAAGCATATCCTCTCGACTGCTGATGCAGTTTTGCCAGGGACCCCGCCTGAAAACTTTATTGCCTTAGTAAAAACCGCTCGTGAAGCCAGTGAATGATGTGAAATCTGATAGGCTTGATTTCGCCAACGAATAATTGTTATAGCGTTATGTTAATGTACGCTACAATACCGCTGGCAAAATAAATCGAGTCAAAATCTCATCACAGGGTGGATCGCTGACATAGTTTGCCCCAGTGAAAACAACGACCATTTTTAAACCAGGAAAAACTGTAATTTTCTGTCCGCCCCAACCCTCGGCAAAAAACGACTGATACGTTTTATTGTTCGCATAATACTTTTTCAGCCACCAGAGATAGCCATAACTGTCCGCCCAGGAAAGATTCAAATTTATATATGTCTCAGTCGATTTCTTCACCCAGCTTTCGGTAATAATCCGATTGCCATTCCAGATACCATTGTTCAAGAATAAATATCCGAATTTTGCCAGATCCCTGGGTGTGATATAAATATCGCCGTGACAACAGGTAATGCCAGAGGGATATAATGTCTGCCAATTATAGTTGCTGATACCGAGCGGCTCAAAAAGAAACTTTTTTGAAAATTCTTTCACATTCATTTCAGAAGCAAATCTGATTATTTCTCCGAGCAGATCAACAGCACCGCCGTTGTAATAAAAACTCGTTCCAGGTGTGGTCACAATCGGTTTTGATACCAAATATTGTATTGGGTCTGATGATGAATTAAATCGAACAATATCGTGATTTGATTCTGAAACGGAAACATCCCATTCGTTCCATTGTAAACCGCTGGTCATGGTTAATAGATGCTCAATAGTAATTTTGCTTTTTTGCTCATTTTTCAATGACGCATAATTTGTCAAATATGAAAAAATACTGTCGTTCACGCTCTGGATAAATCCTTTGTCAATGGCGATGCCAACCAGCGCTGAAGTAATGCTTTTGGTGGCTGAATGCGTGTTGTGTCTGGTCGTGCGGTTAAAATTGATGAAGGCTCCGTGGTAATTCGCACCTTGATAGCCAAAATCATGTCCTGGAAAATACTCTTCAAAAACCAGCTTCCCATCTTTCACAATCACGACAGAATGAACTTCTTTATAGTCCTGGTTTTGAATTTTATTAATGAGATCAACTATTTTCGTTTTATCTATGCCGACATCGCTCAAAGATGCCGCTTGCCAGCCATCCCCTGTCTCTGGCGGTTGAACATAGACATATCCATCGCCAGGCTCATCATCTCCAGCAGTGGGATTTTTGGAACACGAAAAGGCAAATCCGAGAATGAAAAATAATAATATGAAATTGAATTTTATCAAACGCATGTCTTGCTCCTTCTGTTTTCGATGATCCTAATAACACGCTCCAATAATATCTTTCAACAACGTTCCACAAAAATTATCACGCAGCCATTCCGTATCCGTCATGTAAGGCCAGGCGGTTACTACCACAACCAGGTTTTTATAAGGGACGACAATTATTTCCTGCCCGCCATGCCCTGCGGCATCATACGCTTTTAAATCCTTCATGATCCAGAAGTAATATCCATACGCCCAATATTGTTCAGAATATTGCGCTTTGGTCGCCTCGGCAACCCAGGCGCTATCGACAATCTGCCTGTCCTGCCATTTCCCGTTTTGAAGCAGCATCTGTCCAAACTTTGCCATATCACGGGGTTTCAAATGCAGGTTTGTCCCGCCAAAATTGACGCCATCTTTGGGCGCTTCCCATTGCCACTCTGTAATTCCAAGCGGCGAAAATAGAAACTCATCGGCAAATTGCGCCAGGGATTTTCCATACCTGCGCTGAATCGCATACGAGATCAAATGGGGATTATCATCCGTATAAAAAAATTCCTTGCCTGGTGTGCTACTCAGCGGCTTTGATAGAATAAATTCAATTGAATTTTTGCTATGGTATAAATGGTACGAATGATCGCCGCCATGAAGCCCAATGCCCGTCCTCATGGTCAACGCCTGCTCAATGGTGATGCCTGCTTTCTCAGGATACTTTTCAAAATACTCGGGATAGATGCTGCTGAACGTCTGGGATAAGGAATCGAGATAATGCTGCTGCAATGCAATCCCCGCCAAAATCGAGGTAAAGGATTTAGCTACGGATTTGACATTCTGGATTTGATACCTATCATTCGGATCGT
>JALOPY010000640.1 GCA_025453735.1 bacterium
TCCATCGTCGAAAACGGCCAAAGCCAGGAGGAGAACCAGGTGTCCAGCACATCTTCATCCTGAAAAATATTAGCGATCGCGCATTTGTCGCATTTGGTCGGAGCAGCGCGTCGGACCATCATTTCATTGCACTCCTGGCAGTAATATACCGGAATCCGATGTCCCCACCATAACTGTCGTGAAATGCACCAATCCCGAATATTTTCGATCCAGTTGGCATAAACCTTCACCCATTTATCCGGATGAAATTGAATTCTGCCATCGAGAACGGCTTGCAGTGCCGGTTCTGCCAATGGCTTAATTTTAACAAACCATTGCGCCGAGAGGTAGGGCTCGATCACGGTATCGCAGCGCTGACAATGCGCGACCGCGTGATCGTGATTTTCAATTTTTTCCAGCAAGCCGGATGCTTGCAATTCCTTCACCAGAGCTTCGCGACATTTGAAGCGATCGAAGCCATTGTATTTCCCGGCATTTTCATTCAACGTGCCGTCTTCATTCATCACGTTGATCGGTTTGAGGTGATGGCGTTGACCGATCTCGAAGTCATTGGGATCATGGGCAGGCGTTACTTTCACTGCGCCAGTGCCAAATTTGGCATCCACGATGTCATCGGCAATGATCGGAATTTCGCGATTCACCACGGGCAAAATGGCTGTTTTGCCGATCAATTTTTTAAAGCGATTGTCGTTCGGATTCACAGCGACAGCCACATCACCGAGCATCGTCTCGGGTCGCGTGGTCGCCACCGTGATAAATTTTCCATTGCCTTTGATCGGATATTTTATGTACCACAGCTTTCCCTGCTCGTCCTGATGGATCGCCTCTTCATCTGACAGGGCAGTGCTGCAACGCGGGCACCAGTTGATGATATATTTCCCGCGATAGATCAAGCCGGTTTCGTACAAGCGACAGAATACTTCAATCACCGCACGGGATAGCCCAGCATCCATGGTAAAACGCTCACGCTCCCAATCGCACGAGCATCCCAATTTTTTCAATTGTTCGATGATGACTCTGCCATATTTTTCCTTCCATTGCCAGACACGCTTTACAAATTCCTCGCGTCCCAATTCGTGGCGACTGATATTTTGGGTCTTTTTCAAATTTCGTTCAACAACGTTTTGCGTGGCAATGCCAGCGTGATCCGTGCCGGGCAGCCACATAGCTTCATTTCCTGCCATGCGATGATAGCGAATCAGAATATCCTGAATCGTGTTGTTGTACGCATGCCCCATGTGCAGCACGTCCGTCACATTGGGAGGGGGAATCACGATGGAATAGGATTTTTTATTTGGATGGACTTCACCATGAAAATAGTTCTTCTCCAGCCAATAATGATACCATTTTTCTTCAACCTGCCTGGGATCATAAACCTTTGCAATTTCTTTTTCTGCCATTGTAAGCTCTGAACTCCTATCAATTCCTTCTGTTTTTCAAAACAGCATCACGCCTGAATTGTTTGCGAATCTGTGGGACGATTTCGAGATAACCGTTGCCTTCGAGAGATAATTCGGTAATCCCTCTTAAATTGAACCTACTATTCGCTTTTTAAATGATGTGCAAATATAAACAATAAATTCATAAAATGAAAGATAAATTTACCGGCAATGTTAAGAAAATCATGGCTAAAAATCAAGTTAAAATTTTAGTATGTCAATAGAATTTTGTTCGGAACTATCTGCTTTGCTGCCGTAGAAACGAGGGCATTCAAGCCTGCGATGCGGTCAAGCGAATTAGTCTGATTTTTCCCTTGCTTTATTTTACAAGATTTGATATTATGAAGATACAAAATTTTCCTGAATTAAGATTGAAAGAAAAAAAACCAAATATGAACCGTCGCGAATTCATCAAAACCAGCGGAATCGCTGCTGCCTCATTAGCGATTTCAAGCGGAAATATTCACTGTGGAAGGCTGCCAAAAGAAAAACCGAATATCATTTTTATTATGGCTGATGATTTGGGCTATGGCGAATTAGGCTGCTACGGTCAGGAAAAAATCAAAACGCCAAACATCGACAGATTAGCCGCCGAGGGAATGAAATTCACCCAGCATTATTCAGGCAGTCCTGTTTGCGCCCCATCTCGTTGCACATTGATGACGGGGAAGCATACGGGACATGCTTACATCCGAGCCAACGATGAAATGAATGAACGAGGCAATGTCTGGCACGATCCAAATATCGAGGGACAACGTCCGTTGTTGCCAGATACAGAGACGATTGCCAGGATGATGCAGCGAGCTGGATATGTCACTGGCGCGATTGGAAAATGGGGATTGGGCGGACCCGATGACTCGGGACATCCCAACCAGCAGGGATTTGATTTCTGGTTCGGCTATCTCTGCCAACGAGTCGCGCATAATTATTACCCGACTCACTTGTGGCGAAATGCTGAGAAAGATATGCTCGAAGGGAATGATTACTTTTATCCGCATCAAAAATTGACTGCCGACAAAGATCCCAATGATCCTGCTTCTTATCAGCCTTACTCTGGAAAACAATATTCTCAAGACCTAATGGCAAAAGAGGCGCTAAATTTCATCGAACAAAATAAAGACAAACCTTTTTTTCTTTATCTCCCGTTTATTGTCCCCCATGCTTCGCTGCAAGTTCCGAATGATTCTTTGGAAGAATATGCAGGAAAATTTCCTGAAACGCCCTATAAAGGCGAAAAAGGTTATCTGCCAAATCGAATTCCACGGGCAGCTTACGCCG
>JALOPY010000641.1 GCA_025453735.1 bacterium
CATGGAGCCACCAAACAGATGATGGGCAAGGTGTTTGTCCAGACCCGAAAAAGCGCATTACGATTTTATCAAAAACATTGCGGCCTGTTCAAAACAGAATTAATGAAATTTTTTGTCTCGCTTGTCCTGCTCTGGAAGATCGTCTTTGCCAGCATTGTTCTCTTGTTGCGCCCATCGAAACGAAAAATTTTATTGGCACAAAGAGAGAGCTACTGGGCATTAATCAAAGTACACTACCTCACCGGATTCAGAAAACTAAATGTTTTTTTTGAAATGCCATTCCGATATAATTAATTTAGGCTAGAACAAAAAAAAAGCAAGTCACTTTCATGTCTAAAAAAATTGGATTAATTTTTCGTACCGTCATTCATTTTACGCCGACACAGGTCTTTTTTTTGGCACTGTTATTTTTTAAAAAGAAGATCTTGTACCGGTGGAAGAAATTCATCCGAAGCTGGTATGTCTTCAAGCTGCGAAAGAATGATCCGCTAAATATAAAAATTCTAAACTTCGGTCCCCTTGAATTTCACAAGTTGGTTGGATCAAAGCGATTATTCGAATACGATGAAGAAAACGATACTTATGTTTTCATATTTCTCAATAATTCTCTTCACTGCAGAAACAAAGTCGATTGGATGCCGACCGACAAAACTTTTTTATGGCGATATAATCTGCATTATTTTGATTACGCGTATGAGCTGGGCGTCGAATTCTCCGCAGATAGAGATGAAAAGAAATATTCGCTCTTTAAAAGGCTTGTGTTAGATTGGTGCGAAAACAATCCGATTCGATCCAACAATGGTTGGGATCCTTACCCAACTTCATTACGAATTGTGAATTGGATTAAAGCCTATCATTTCTTTGCTGAACGTATCGATGAAGATCCTGCTTTCAAAGCTCTCCTGCTTAAGTCTATTTATTTGCAGTCAACTTTTTTAGAAGATAACATCGAATATCATCTCCGGAATAATCACATCATCGAAAATGCACGAGCGCTATTTATTGCCGGAAGCTTTTTTAATGACAAAAAATCCAGGCGATGGCAGAAGAAAGGATTGCAGATTCTCTGGAAAGAGCTTCGCCACCAGGTGCACGATGATGGCGGACAGTTTGAGCTCAGCCCAATGTATCATGCCGTCGTATTATTAAATTATATTGATGTGGTTTTGGTTTTGCGCAGTCTGAATGATAACGTACCTGACTGGGTAACGACCCGCTTGGGCAAAATGGTTCGATTTCTCCAACTGATGCAAATGCCTGATAATGAAATCGCTTTTCTGAATGATTCTGCACAAGGGGTGACAGCCTCAACATCGCTAATCATGCAAGCATTTCGTAAAATAGACTTTTTAACAGAAAACTTCGACAGCAGGGCGACATCGAAATTAACTTCGCTTTCTGAGAGTGGATATTTCATCTTTCAATCCAGCGATGGACAGAATAAGTGTATTTTCGATTGCGGCAAATTAGGACCTGATTACCAGCCCGGGCATGGTCATTGTGATGCACTTAGCTTTGTCTGGTCGCACCAGGGTCAGCGTGTTATCGTCGATTCCGGAGTTGATGATTATTATCGCCCTGACGAATGGCGGGCATATTATCGCAGCACTCGAGCGCACAATACCATTGAAATCGATGGAAAAGAGCAATCTGAAATCTGGGGCAATTTTCGGGTCGGCAGGAGAGCACATCCTTTTGGCGTGCAAATTCATGATGACGATGCGCTTCCTTTTGTTCAGGGATCGCACAATGGCTATTTTTCGTTGTCAGAAAAAGTGCGGCATCGACGTTCGATTGGTTTATTGAGGGAAAAATTTTTAATAATTTTTGATGAAATTATCGGCGAGCGCGAACACGATATTGAAAGCTTTTTCCATTTTCATCCGGACTTTCAAATTAAAGATGATGGGTTGATTGCCATCGGGAAGAATTTCGATGTGCTCATTCTTCCGTTTGGGAATTTTCAGCAAATCAAAAAATATCGGGGACAGCAAAATCCTCTGCAAGGCTGGTTCTCCCCGGAATTTGGTACTCACTTCCCCAATTTGGTATTATCGTTTGGAGGAAGATTGCAGCTTCCAGCAAATATGGGCTACTGTCTCATACCCATTACGAAATCCGATTTTTTAGAAGAGCATTCCTGCAATTATAATTTAAAAAACGGACAATACAATTTAGAACTGTCGATCAAGGAAGAACGCTTCAAGATCGTCTGCTCACCAAAAGGTATCTTTGCTGCTGGGTAGTAGGGAAAAAGCCAGTATGCCCTACAACAAACCAATCAACAAATAACTAATCAGCGCCAGACTCGCTCCGGCAATCGCATACGGCAATTGGGTATTCACATGATCGATCAGATCACATGCAGTGGCCATCGATGCAATAATGGTCGTATCGGAAACCGGCGAACAGTGATCGCCAAATACGCCGCCGCCCATGACCGCACTGACCATCAATGGCAAATTTAATCCCATATTTTGAGCCAGCGGGACGGCAATCGGCATCATGATCGCAAACGTGCCCCACGAGGTTCCAGTTGCAAAGGAGATAAAACACGCGGTCAGAAAAACCAGTGGGATGATTAGCGCAGGATGGATCGTCGCTGTCGCTAATCCTGCGACGTACGGTCCCGTTCCCAGGCTTTTGCACAGCGCTCCCATCGTAAAAGCAAAGACCATCAATAATCCCATGGGAATCAATCCGCCCATTCC
>JALOPY010000058.1 GCA_025453735.1 bacterium
GCCTGGTCCGGGTTTCGTGCCGGAATTCTTCCAATCGCCAGATCCATTAAATTATCATTCCCTGCCACGCAAACAAACCAGTCATCACGCGCCCGCGATGACAGCTCATTCGGCTCGGACGTCTCAAAGGGTGGAATCCAGTTGGGATCGTTGGGCGAGATAATGTTTTTATAATCATAATCTCCATCACCCAAAAGCAGAACATACCGCGGTTGCATGCTCCAATTTTCATAAGCAAATTTAATAAAGTCGCGAATGGCATTGGGATCAATCAATCCCCAGGCGAATTCATCGAAGACATCGCTAATTTTCACCACGCTCGCGGTAAGACTATCACAATTTTCCCGCAAGCTTTTCAACGCCAGCGCGGCATCATAAAAATCGTCATGGGTAATAATAATAAAATCTGCCCCATCCTGATCCTCACGCAGACGAGAAGGTGAATCTTTGACAATTTTAGAAACAGATTTAAATCGTTTCGGACTGACAGCAAAATATTGGCTCGGTAAATCAGCAGCAGTAGAATCGGTAAAACTGACCAATCCTCCACCAAGTTGAGAAATTTCAAATCGACTGACATTAGAAAAATCGGATATATTGAAAACAAGAATATCACTGGAAGAAAATGAGCTTAATAAATATTGATAAACTGATGCAGAATCAGCACCATAAAATTTCAATTGATCATCCCTGGCTTCCAGGCGCCGCTGATAGGAAAATTCAATCCAATCCAGGTACGCAAGCCCTTCCCCACCGGCGGGCTGGTACTCAATTGTTACATTATTATACCCTTGCCTCATTCCATTTGAAATAGCGGTATGAAATTGTCGGGTTACATAGCTCAACGATCTGCCGCTGGATGAATAAAACACAGGCTCAAGAGGCATAATCATATCATTTATATAAAGACGAAATCGATGCTCACCAGAGGAAACGCCCGCCAGGGTTAGCCTCAAATCTGCGTTTTTTTGGGTATCGATACCTGATAAATCAAATTGATAATTTCTTCGAGGATAGCCGGCACTAAAATAATCCCCAAACCATGTTGTCCCGGATTTCAACAAATTGGTGTATTCATTTTCAAGATAAATATATTCCTGATAGCTATCGACCTTTATTGCTGATATATTATTTTTTACAGATCGAGCTTGCATTCGTTTTCCTGGTTCTGGAGATTGCCAGCAAAGCCAGTACACATTGTCCCTGGTAAAGGGATTCAAATAATGCAAATATTTTTTTTCTTCAGCATTCATTCTCCAACCATTTACGGCTTTGCCATAAAATAAAATGTAATCTTCATCATCAAATTTATTATCTCCCCCATCAGAAACAATAATCGCATTTTCGATTAAGCTATCGACACGGCTGGTATTAATTCCCGGGGGCAATTGAAATCCGCCATTGTTAAAAATTTTCACCTGATCAGGCTTGATGTTTCGCAAATCGATGCCTGTTGCTTTGAGTTGTGTTCCAGTGATTTTATAAATACCTTCTTCTCTCACGTAAATTTTATACCAATCAACCGGGTATTCTTTGTTTAAATTTAGTTGCTTGGTTCTCGCCCGTTCTTTTCGCCATTTTGCGGCTTGCTTTGAGTTAATTAAAACCTGGTCATGAATAGATTCAGTTGCTATTTTATCGCTTGCATTGTATAACCTCTCTCCACCCGTGAAATTCACGCGAACGACAATTCTGTTGTACAATTTAATTTGATCTTTGCCGGGAAAATATTGCACAGGTTTAATGCGCAAAACTACAACCTGTTGATTCCCCATCATGCCATACGAAGCGATTTTAACGAATTGAGCTGGAAGCATCCCCAGCGAGTTATAACTTGTTTTATTTTCATTATAGGAAATTTCTGCCATCTCATTTTGTCGATACGTTGGTGCAGGAATTATTCTGCCTTGAAACGTTTTCTCTTCTTCGACTTCCAGCACCTCGGTTGTAACCTGGGAATTAACAGGAATTCCCACGATCATAACTCGTTCCGGTATCTGCGGCTCACCAGCAGATGTGTTGAACGTGCAATTTTGAAATTTAATTTTATAATATAATTTTCCTGCTATCATCTCCTTATTAATCTGCCATAGCTGCGGAGTAAGCTCAATCTCCAAGCCAGCATCAGTTTGGCTTTTGATGATAAAATCGTTTGCCATGACGTTCAATAATGGCAGGATAATTCCAAGTAGAAAGATAGCGACAATTTTAAAATACATCACTCCTGCTCAAATATCATACAAAAATAATATGTTATACTCATTAAGGTTTAGAATTTCATACTCATTCCATCGCTCCAAGCGATGGAATCAGTATATTTATGATTTTTTATGCTGAAAGATTAACCCTAAATGAGTATAATAAACTCATTGCAGAATGAATTGTTTCCCAATAGCCACACTCTGGGGATTTCCGGAAAATCCGAAGCGCTTCATAGAACCCGTTGAATTGTGGCATTGATTTTTTGAGATTTGGCAACCAAACGATCATAGCCGATAATCGCCGCGAACATAACTAACAGCAGCCCAAAACTCCCAATAATTCCAGCGCTTTGTTGTGAAAGACCAGCTTGTTCAAGATACTTTGCACCCAAAAAATATCCCAGGATCAGTCCCAAAACAGGCAGCAAAAAAACAATTGCCGAATGTTTCACCACTTGATTCGGATCGATCTCGACCTCCACCCTATCCCCGGGCTTTGCAGCAACGCCATTCAGCGCAATCAGTTCCACAACGCCCTCGCCAAAAGCATTGCAGGCATGGCATCCAGAACATTGCTCTCCTTTGATCATCTTTACCCAGGCAATATTCTTTTCAACTCGATTGACTATTCCGGTTTCAAACATCATTTATCCTAATCCTATCATTGTAAAACGAAATTATTTATTTAACTTTGAATGATTAGCCTGAGTTCAAAACAAAATTGCCTGAAATAAAAAAGCCCTCAGCGCATCGCTAAAGGGCTCATTTTTTTATCTGAAATTATTGTTATCCAAGATATTTTCGCAACGGTTCTAAACGAGATCGATGTCGTAATCGCCTCAATGCTTTTTCTTTTATTTGCCGCACCCGCTCACGGGTCAATCGAAAATGTTCTCCGATCTCTTCGAGCGTCAATGGTCGATCGCCTTCCAGCCCAAAATAAAGCCGAATGATTTCGGCTTCCCGTGGTTTCAGGGTTGTCAGTATTTTATCGATTTCGACCTGGAGCGATTCTTTCATCAGCGTGCTATCCGGCGGACTATAGCGATCGCTTTCAATGACATCGAGCAAGCTATTGCCATCTTCTTCTTTGAATGGCTCATCAAGTGAAAGATGTCGGGCAGAGGTTTTTAATACATCAGCAACTTCAAAAGTCGACATCTCCATCTTTGTCGCGACTTCATCCATACTGGGTTCTCTGCCGAACACTTTTTCCAATGATTCCAACGCGCGCCCGATTTTATTGATCGCGCCAACACGATTCAGCGGCAAACGAACAACCCTGGACTGCTCAGCCAATGCCTGAAGAATCGATTGCCTGATCCACCAAACAGCATAGGAGATGAATTTAAAGCCGCGAGTTTCATCGAATCGCTGTGCGGCTTTAATCAATCCCAAATTACCTTCACTGATGAGGTCCTGAAGCGGCAAGCCCTGACCCTGGTATTCCTTTGCCACACTGATTACAAAGCGCAAATTTGCTTTGACCAGCTTGTCCAGGGCCTCTTCATCACCCCGTCGGATACGCCGGGCAAGATCGATTTCTTCTTCGGGTCTCAAGGGAGAAAATCCACCAATTTCTTCCAGGTATTTCTCAATAGATTGTTTAGTTCGTGAACCTACAACTTTCTTTTTCTTAGCCATAAAATTTCCAACAAATACTCATCTTGCTAATTAGAATACAAACTACGATTCAGGCTTACAGAAAATAATTTCAATTTTATACTTTTCATCAAAATTATTGCTCACTATCAATAACACAACAGGACATAACAGGATGGAACCATGAGGTTATCATTTGAAGCGCCATGTTTTCAATAATTGTAAACCCATAATTTTTCTTTAAGTCAAAATATTGTTATTTGCTGTAAACGAATCGAAACTTATACCTTTTTGTCAAAATGAATGATTTAATACCTTTCATACAACTTATTTTGCCGTCTCATTGCTTTTTCGTGTTTAATTCTTTTTTTCAAACTGGGTTTCAAATAGTAACTATTTTTCCGAAAATCACGCAATACGCCAGCTTGCTGGCACTTTTTCTTAAATCGAGTGATGGCACGTTCAATGGATTCGTGTTCACCAAGTATTACCTTTATCATAGTACATCACATCCTTTCTCTCCGTGTTTTAATCGAATCGTTTTTATGTTGTTAAATTCTGATTATATACTTATTGTATCTGGTAAAGTTCCTTTGAGACCGAATATTTTTCAACGAAATGAATTCTCTAATTATAACACAAAATAATTTATTTTAACATCTCTTTAATAACAACTTACTCCTGAATGTCTATTACAATTTTTTTTATTCTTATTTGCAATCATTCTCTGATTCATTTTTTTTTAATTTTTGCTAATCTAAAGCTGAAAATTCGATCTACGTAATTGACATTTTAATATACTAAATAAATTATGAGAAGTCAAGCGGTTGATTTAAAAATTATGACATTTTCAGTTATTTTAGCTATTTTTTTTATCCCCTGGCAAATAAATAGAAAAAACACTGCCTGCTCCTTCTTCGCTTTCGACTTCAATCCTTCCCCCATGTTCCTCGATGATCTGTTGAGCTATCGATAATCCCAATCCAGTGCCATTTGATTTCGTGGAATAATAAAAATCAAAAATGCGAAATAATTTGTTCCTGGGGATACCTTTTCCAGTATCAATGAACCTTATGACAATCGACTGCATTAGCTTTTCATTACCATTGCAATTTAACTCTATGGTAAGGCTGCCACCGCCTGGCATGGCTTGAATGGCGTTGATCATAATGTTCAACAATGCTTGCTTTATCTTTGGAACATCGATATATGCCTCTACATTCAGGCTAAGGTACCTTCGATTGATTCGGATACCGGATTCTAAGGCTTCTGCTTGCTGGGAGATAATCAGCTCGTCGATAACTTTGTCGATTTTCGTGAGCACTCTTTCGAGTTTCGGAGGACGTCCGAGCTTGAGAAAATTGTTGACCAGGTCGTCAACTCGTTTTGCTTCTGAACCAACAATTTCTAAATAATGACGAAGCTTATCTATCTTTGGCTGCGGTTTTTCTAATTCTCGATCGATAACCCGCATATTAACTACCATGGCGTTGAGCGGATTTTTTATTTCATGCGAAAAAACCGACGCCATTTTATTTAATATTTCCAGCCGCTCGCTCTTTTTGAGTTTTTCCTGGAACAGGATAAGTTTTTCCGCCATTTCATTAAAGCGCTCTGCAAGCATTGAGATCTCATCGTTACCAATGGATGGAATTCGATAGTCCAAATCTTCAGTGGAAAATTTTTCCATTCCCGATACCAATTTTTTCACCGGGGTTACAATCCATCGGGTGTAAATAAAGGCAATGAGGGAAGACAGAAAAATACTAATCCCAACAAAAGTTAAGGTTTGCATTTTCATTTTTCTTGCCACTGCAAAAGCTTCATCGACGGGTTGCTGAATCACAACACCCCACTGCAATTGTGATAATACCACATAGGACGAGATCATTTTAACGCCCTGCTGATCCACATAAATTTGCTGATTGCTCATTCCAAGCTTAATATCATTGATGATCTTTGTTTCTAAAAAACGTTCTTTCAAATAAAACAATTTCGGTTCCGAATGGGCGATGTAGTGACCTGTCGTATCGAAAATAAAAGCCTGGCCATGCTGCCCGATGGCACTCTGCTGCACCAGATCCCACATTTCCTTCAGATTCACCGCAGCGACCAATACGCCGGTTATTTCATTATAAGCGCGAACCGGCTCTGCCAGGTCAATAACCGGCAGCGCATCATCGTACAATCGAACATCGGATTGATATTTTTTTCCATTTAGCGCTTCGGCAACAAAATGCTGAAACCGATAGAGATCAGGATTATCAATGAGAATCGTAGAAATAACAACCCGGCCTGAATCATCTAACATTTTTATATCGCGAAATATTGGAAAATCATTAACCAGTGTATTGATCACAATATCCTGAGTGAGGCGATTTTTGAGCGTGCTCAAAATGTCTGATGCATTATATTCCAATATTTTCCTGGCATTTTCAATGGTGAACTCGATATTTCTTGCCAGGTGATTGGCCAATTCGATATTGCGATGATTGATCGTCTCCTCAACTGTTTTTTGTACTGTTTGAATCAGTACTGCTGCTGTAATAATAATCGGGATAGAAGCCAACAGAATATGTGAAAGCAACAATTTGGTGATAAATCGATATCTTATTTTAATTCGCTGCTGAAGCATACCCGATCATTTCCGATTATTCCTTAAAATCCCATTCGGTAAAAGGCAATAGCAAGCCATTTGGATCCTGGAAATTTTTAACTTTATTTCGATTAACAAAATAGCGATCCAGCCATAGAAAAAATAAAAACGCCGCAGGACTATCTTGATTTATTTCATTCAGAATCGCCTGCAGCAGCACGTTCTGAGTAGCCGGCACCGCCAGTTTATAGTTATGAAGATATTGATCTACCTTTCGATTTTGGTAACCTGACACATTATTAGCGCCGTTCGATTGAAAAAATGATTCGATACTTTCGATCGTCTCCTCGAATTTATAGTTCATAAGCAATGCATCATAGTTTTTTTGGGTCAACATTTTTTCTATTTCACTTTTGATAACTGGATTTCGGACGACATCAACGCCAAGCTTATTCCAATCAATCTTGATTCTCGTCGCCAATTGTTCCTCTAACAGCACACCCTTTTCATAAGTTAAGGAAATTCGGAATGGCATTCCATCATTATCCAATACATCATCGTCATTGGCATCGATCCAGTTTTCCGCTTCCATTAATTGCATTGCTTTCCGTGGATTGTACTTGTACTCATCCAGACCAGAAATATGAAATTTTGATTCCCTGGCATAAGGACCGTCTGCCAGATCGGCAACCTGTCTTAGAATACGGGTATAAATATAATTTCGATCGATGGCATAGGTCAGCGCCCGACGAATATTTTTATTTCTCAATATCGGATGTTGATTATTGAAAACAATTTGCTTCACCAGATTCGGCGGTTTGCGGCGAAAGAGCACCTGAACAGCAGAAGTCGATTTTTCAATTTCTTCTGCAGTTTCATCGCTTTCTGTAATCGCGAAATCAACCTGTTCAGTAATAATACCCGCGATCAAATTTTGCTCAGATTCAAAAAATTTAAAAATAATCCGGGCAGGATGCCCCCCCGAGATTTCGCTGTTTGGATATAGCACTCGAAATATGATCTCACGCTCCGAGCTTGCTTCCTGGGATAACTCAATTCTAATATTGTTGCTATAGATCGGAAAATAATTATGCCGGATTAATCCCTCCATATCAGCAGGATCTACTTTGCCAATTAATTCACCAACAATTAGATCGCGTTGAGCGTTATTCATCTTTGTTTGTGATAGAACATTTTCAGATAGAAAAGCAAAACAGATGCTTATCCAAACAATGACTGCAGTCAAAGAGTGAAAGGCTATGTATTTTTTCGCGTTCAATTTTAATTATTTTTTGGGGTCTAATATTTTTTTTAATTCATCAACAGCGACTGAATGGTTCATATTCAGGATGTTACTATTTTATTTTACCATATTTATTTTAAAATAGCAAGCGAAATTTATTTTGTTCGAGACGTGCATAATCAAAACAACTCAGCAAAACCTCACGTGTAGGCGGAAAATAAACAAGGTTTCTGCCAGAAACCTTGTTTATACACCCGAGACTGAGGTATAACACAACTCAATAAAAATCACTTGACATTAATAAAAAATATTATTTAATTAACTCTGTAGATTTTAATGAGTTCAAAAATATTTAGCGAGGGTACGATGGGTGTAATTCGTAATTTTAAAATTTGTGTCTCATTAGTTTTTTTGCTGCTAATTGGATGTACCCAGGAACAGCCCTATTCGCCTGATGTTACTCCCGGAAAAATTGTTGGTTTTATAAAACCAGCTATCGCTAAAATCGATGCTGTTCTAATCCAGGGAATGACAAAACAAACAACAAGCACTGATTCCACTGGATATTATGAATTTAATTCGGTAGCCGCTGGAATTTACAACATCAAAATTAGCGCTAAAAATTTCGGCAGCCAAATGATTAATAACATAATAGTCTATGCCGGGCAAACGACTGCCGTGCATGATGTTTTGTTGAAGCCCTATCCCGAACAGTTGGATGGTACGTTCCCGGTTGACGGAGCAGAAGATTTTCCGTTGACGGACCCCATCCAGATTAATTTCAGCACCCTGATGGATCACAAATCCGTCGAAAACAGCATCTATTTATTCCCGGACCAAAGCGGTCGCTTCCAATGGGCAACGATTTCAGATCGAAGCAAACTTTCTTTTTATCCGAATGATCAATTTATTTCCAATTTCAATTATTTGCTCGTGATTACGACCGATGCCAGAACTATTTATGGTGATTCTCTTTCCTTTGAATTTCAAATGACTTTTAAGACTGAAGGCTTAAAGATTACCAGCACGATTCCTGCTGATGGAGCAACTTTCGTTTCCCCCCAGAGTTATATTTATATCAATTTCAATTCAAAAATGGATCGTGAAAGCTTAGAAAATAATTTCATTGTAACCCCAGTCAAACTCGGCAACTTCAAATGGATAGATTCGCAGCAAGTCTGTTTTCAGCCAGGGAGTTATTTTGCAAGCAATACATTATATCAGGTTTCGATCATTGATGGGGCACGAGATATTTATAAAACTTATCTTCGAAGCGATGAAGTTTTCTTTTTTCAAACTGAACCGTTAACGATCAATTCAAACTTTCCGGCTCATGGGGCGAGCAATGTCAGCAGGTCAAGCCCGATAATTATTTCGTTCAATACTCTGGTAAACCAGGAATCGGTCGAAGACGCATTCTCTGTGATTCCTGCTATCGAAGGGTGGGATTTTCAATGGAGTGATCTAACAAGGTTCCAATATCTTGGGACAGGCAAATTGCTTGAGAATACTTATTACACAGTAACACTCGACACAACGTGCACTGATGCCTGGGGAAACAAGCTGCCCAAAAATTTTACTTGCATTTTCCGAACTGGAATTTAATATTTTTTGT
>JALOPY010000642.1 GCA_025453735.1 bacterium
AAGTGAGACGTCCTTATTGTCCACTAAACCCACGATCACTTCATCAAGGATCGCGAAAGAATCTGGCGTCAACTGGTCGCTGTTCGTCTCAAAATTTACTCCTTTGAGAATCAATTTAGCGCCTTTTTTCTCCAATGCTGGTGCCGGTTTTTTATCGGGGCAGCCATCATCGTCCTGATAACCGTTGAATGTTTCTTTGGTGTCGATGCCTTTGGCAACGGTTTCATCTGTTCCCGGGCATTTATCGTTGACATCGAGAATGCCATCGCCATCATTGTCTGGATCCGGGGCGCCATCATCATCCTGAAAACCATCGACATCTTCTGCGCCGTTTAGATCTTTGTCGTTCACATCCAGGATCCCATCGCCATCATTATCAAGATCCGGTACGCCATCATCATCCTGGAATCCATCTTTATCTTCAGCATCATTGGGAGCTTTGTCCTTGATATCCATGATGCCATCGCCGTCATTGTCATCATCAGGCGCGCCATCTTCATCCTGAAAACTATCAAAATCTTCGGGTCGCAATGGATCGGCGTCGTTCTTGTCTTCGATGCCATCTTTGTCGGTGTCTTTGTAAAAGCCAAAATAGAAGGATAACGTGCCTCGTCCAGTAACGGCATAGTCGTTATTATCGAAGTAGCCAACATTGTCTGATGGATTGGAATTGGCAAGTCCGAGAATTCCAGCCTGTAAATCCAGCGCCAAATTTTTCGCGATAAAAGTTTCCAGACCTAATCCGGTTTTATAAATAGCCTCTCGTTTTGTAGTACGGTAGATCCGATCACCCCAGGCAAACTCCATATCACCGAAGAAACTTTTGTCGGTGCCTGAAACATTTCTCAAGTCCCATAATAGAAGTCCTCCGCCGATATAGAAATAAGGTTTAAAGTGCGATTCTGGAGCAGGGGTTAATTTCACATCGAGTGTGATAGGCATTAAAAAAGTTTGATAGGGTGAATTGGATTCGACTTTAAATGCCTCGCCATCCTCTGTCGGTTGAAAACTTCCGTAATTTGCATTCAAGTCGAGCATCAGGTAAGGATTGAATCCGTAGCGCAATGATAGACCGCCGGACAGACCCGGGGCAGCTCGATCGACATCGCCGCCGAGAAATTTAAAAATGCTTCCTGTTAGTCCAAGCCCTTTCGCTTGATCCCAGGTTTGTGAGTACGCAGTGTATGATGCAAATAAAAATAGAAACATAACTGCTACCGCAACTGTTCTTCTCATTTTTTCCTCCATGAGTTTTGTTTGTTTTGATGATTTAATTGTGTTTGATATTGTTCAGTATAAAGCTCTTTTTGAAGCAACAAAACTCAGGCAGCCAGGCATATCGAAGGAGAAACAACCCAATGGAAAAAGCCAGGCTACCTGATCGTTAATTTTGTTTATTGATGCGCGCGTTGTAGGCAAATCCACAAATCACATAACAAACAACATGCCAGATATACTGTCTTTCTGTAATAGGAAAAATCAATATTGATTACCCACTGAAAATTATACATCTTAATCAGTGCAAGCGTTCCATATAAAAATAATTAACTGTTTGAGCGGCAGATTAATTTGGTGAAATGACGAAATTAAAGAAAGAAACCTGGGCAAATGACCAAGTTTTTTTATCCAGAGATTTTGTACTTTTTCATTCGATACCGGAAGGTATCAAGACTCAATCCCAGCAGCCGGGCAGCACGAGATTGATTGCCACTCGCTCTGGATAATGCTTCCAAAAGGAGGTTTTTTTCGACATCAAAAAGCGACAGACCATTCTCAGGAATATGAATTTGATCCGTGGTCTGTCGGGTTTGCTTTTCTTCTCCCAAAATAATATCTTCCTGATCGATTCTATTCCCTTCGGTGAAAATCACGGCTCGCTCGATGACATTTCTCAGCTCTCGGACGTTACCGCGCCAGGGATGGCTCAGCAATTTCGCTTTTGCTTTCTCGGTCAGTCCTCTCGCTTTTTTCTTAAAATCATAAGCAAAGATCGTGATAAAATGATCGGCAATGATGATGATGTCATGTCCCAATTCCCGCAATGCCGGCAATTTTAATGTGACCACATGAATTCGATAAAACAGATCCTCTCGAAATTCGTGGTTCTCAACCGCCTGTTTCAAATCTTTGTTTGATGCCGCGATAACACGAATATCAACGCTTCGCTCCTGGGTGCTGCCCAGCCGTCGAAACCGCTTCGTTTCAAGAAACGAAAGAAACTTCGCCTGCACCGATAACGGCAGCTCGCCGATCTCATCCAGGAACAGGGTGCCACCATCCGCTTCCTCCAACAAACCCTTTTTGCTGGCGATTGCATTGGTAAACGCGCCTTTTTCATAACCAAATATCTCGGATTCAAGCAGGGTTGGCGGAATCGAGGTGCAATTTATTTCTACAAAAGACGATTTTGGTTCCATCGAGCTCTGGTGGATGGCACGGGCAACTAAATTTTTTCCGGTGCCGCTTTCCCCCTGGAGCAAAATTGTCGTATTCCGAATCGGGGCGATTTTACCGATAAAATTTCGGACAGTATTAATCGGCTCCGATTCTCCTAAAATTCCCCAGGCTGAATAATTGCCATAGCTGAGGAGACTCGCCTGCAACAACTCGATCTCGTGCTTTTGTTGAATGATTTTTTGCTCCAATGAGGTTTCCGATGTTGTATCAGAGATGAGGCAGAGCAGACTTGCGGGCTTTGCATTTAA
>JALOPY010000059.1 GCA_025453735.1 bacterium
ACCTTGCCAGCCCAGGCTGATGTGATGCAGGCTCGCTGGGGAACGCACGGCGATCATCCGATTATTGTATTGGTGCCAAATTCAGTGCGGGAAGTTTTTGACCTGACCGTGCGAGCATTCAATCTGGCGGAGAAATATCGTGTGCCAGTCATTTTATTATTCGATGAAATTATTGGGCACGTCAATGAAAAACTCGTGTTGCCTGAAAAGCATGAAATCGAAGTCTGGAATCGAGCCAAGCCCGATGTTCCGCCTGAAAAATATTTGCCCTATCAGGAAACTGAGACCGACATTCCGCCGTTTGTCAGTTTCGGTGAAGGTTATCGTTATCATGTGACAGGTCTGGTGCATGACCAGACAGGTTTTCCCACGAATAATTCGGTGCAAATTGATCGGCTGTTGCGGCGGATCAATCGTAAAATTGATCGCTATCGGGATGAGATCATCGAGATCGATGAAGAAAAAGATGAGGGAGCGAAGATCGGAATTTTTGCCTATGGCTCAAGCTCACGTTCAGCACGACGGGCCATGATCTGGGCACGAGAAAAGGGGATCAAAATTCATTTCATTCGCCCCAAAGTAATCTGGCCCTTTCCTGATAAAGAAGTGAAAGCGATGGGCAAAGCTGTGGACTATATCATTGTCCCCGAATTGAACCTGGGACAAATTGCACATGAAGTCGAATGGGCGGTGCGCTGCGAATGCGAAGTCGTGAAGATCAATCGCATCGATGGCGAGCCGATCAATCCGCAGCAGATTTTTGATGTGATCTTGGAGTTGAGTTCTAAATAGGTGTGCGGATTAAATACGTTTAGTCAGAACATATCTCCGCAATTTAATTTATGAAGAAATTTAGCTACAATGAGAAGCGGAGAAAGCTGAGTTTGCACGGAGCTTTTTAATCTTCAAAATATCCCTAAAAAAACTCTGTGAATCTCTGTTAGCTCTGCTACTCCTTGTAAGATTTTTCTATACGAGCTTTGAAATTCTGATACTATTAATTAAGGGAAACAGACATGTTTGATTATGATAAATATCTTCGGCTAAATAAATTGCCTTTGATCTGGTGCGCTGGCTGTGGGGATGGTATCGTGCTAAAATCCATGCTGCGGGCTATTGATCGGATCGGATTGTCGAAAGACGAAATTTGTATGGTTTCTGGCATTGGCTGTTCCAGTCGATTGACAGGGTACGTGGATTTCAATACATTACACACGACGCATGGTCGGGCGATTGCCTTCGCCACTGGCGTGAAAATGGTGAAGCCTGAAATGACCGTCATTGTCGTCACGGGTGATGGCGATGCCACGGCGATTGGCGGCAATCATTATATTCATGCAGCGAGAAGGAATATCGACATTACGGTGATTTTGTTCAACAACAATATTTACGGCATGACAGGAGGGCAACTGTCGCCGACCACTCCATTCGGCTTCAAAGCCAGCACTGCGCCGTTCGGAAGTGTGGAAAATACGTTTAATATCAGTGGACTCGCGGAAGCGGCAGGAGCCAGTTTTGTCGGCAGGGGAACTGTTTACGATGCTATTAAACTGGATCGGATGATCGAAAAAGCAATTCGCAAAAAGGGCTTCTCAGTTGTCGAAGTGATGACGCCATGCCCGACAGCTTTTGGCAGACGCAATCGCCTGGGCAGTGGCGCTGATATGATTAAGCAACTGAAAGAGGATTCAGTTTCCATTGAAAAAGCGTCCAGCATGACGGCTGAAGAGCTCAACGGAAAAGTCGTGACTGGAATTTTTGTGGATAAAGAATTACCTGAATATACGGCGAATTATCAGAAGTTGATTGAGCAGTTGCAGGGGAGGTAATCAGGCAACTGGGTAGCTTGGTAATTAGGAAATCAGGCAATTTGGTAATGAAAATTAAAGCTGCTGAAGTTTCGTAAGGGAGTGATGGAGTCATGGAGTTCTGCGTATCGTTACTCCAATACTCCATCACTCCAGTAATGCAGCTATCCATTACTTTTTTTGAATGGACAGAAAAAAATGAGCAAAAAACGTGGAGAAAAATAGATGAGCTATCGTTATGAAATCAGGTTGAGTGGTGAAGGTGGACAGGGACTGGTTCTGGCGGGAAAAATTTTGGCAGAAGCGGCTGCCATCTATGATGGAAAAAATGCGACGCAGAGTCAATCGTACGGGCCTGAGGCACGGGGCGGCGCCAGTCGCTCGGAGGTGATTATCTCGGATGAGGATATTGATTATCCCAAGGCAATCAATATTGATCTGTTGCTGGCGCTCACCCAGGAATCGTGCACCAAATATTCCAAAGATTTGAAAGCTACGGGTATCCTGTTGGTCGATTCCGATGCAGTGACCGAATGTCCTGAAGGGAAATTCAAAATTTATCGAGTGCCAATTATTGAATCTGCCAGAACGAAACTGGGGCGTGTGGTCGTGGCGAATATCGTGGCGCTGGGAGCAATTATTGAATTAACAAAAATTGTTTCAATGGATGCGATTGAATCAGCCATCCTTGCTCGGGTGCCAAAGGGTACGGAAAGAATTAATAAGGAAGCCTTTCAGTTAGGCGTGGAGTTGGGCAAAGAATTACTGGCATAAACAGGAGTGCATTGCCTTTATGCAATGCACTCTTGCACTCTTGCGGCGCATAAAGGCGCCGCACTCCAATTGCGATCCATAAAGGGATCGCACTCCTGTTGCACACATAATCAAAAAGGAGAATTCATTATGCAATTTGCGCTAAAAAAATACCAGCACGCCCCAGCCCATCTTTTTCTTGACGAAGGATATTACTTTTTCACAGGTGCCGTCTATCAAAAGCGAAGACTTTTGACGACAGCAAAGACCAAAGAAATTTTTATCGAATATCTGTTTCGCTTTATTGAAAAATATTGTTGGGAATTATTTGAATGGGTGGTATTAGACAATCATTATCATTTTTTGTGTAAGATTGCTGAAAGTTTGAAAATGCCAATCGTTATTAACTCATTGCACAAAACAACAGCTTTTCACATCAAAAAAGAATTGAATTTACAGATCAAGCCTTTCTGGTATCAGTATTGGGATCGCTGCATTCGGAATGACAAACATTACTTTGAAACAGCGACTTATATTTTGTATAATCCGATTAAGCATGAATATGTAGACGATTTGAAAGATTATCCTTTTTCCAGTTTTCCGATTAGGTATCAGCAAGAAAAAGAAAATTTGAAGGCAAATTTTCTTGAATACAAACCACAATATATCAGTTATTATGATGATATTGATGATTTTTAATGCATCAGGAGTGAAATGCCTTTATGCATTTCACATACACTGCGCCATTGCAACGCATTCGTGCAGTGCATAAAGGCACTGCACTCCTGGTGCATCGCATAAAGGCGATGCACTCCGAATCAGGTGAAATCAGTGGATCGATATTTTAATAGATTAAAAGAACGTGTTAGCCAGCTTGGCAATCACCATCAAAAATATATCAAAACCATCGAGAAATATCTCGATTCGATGGTGAGCAGCCTGGAAAATGCAGGCAAGATCGAGGATGTTCATATCTGGCGAGGATCGCCACGCCTCAGCCAGGAGATGGATATTATCGCCAGCGTTGCCAGCAGTCTGCCAGAAAAACTGACATTTCTCGCATGCTACTATTCACTGCAAATGTTGCATCTCAATCTCCGCTCCATCGATGTGCTGAAGCTGAATTTGACTTCGGCGGAAGATCAATATTTTGTTTATGAAAATTTCATGTTACAATCAGGCACGGAGTTTCGATCGCTAACTGGCGCTTACATGCAGAAATTGCTCGATCTGTTCTTTGATTCCAAACAGCCGCCTGAATTTGCTATGCTCGGCGTTGGCAGCCTGGCGCACCAGGACGATATTGACGTGGGCGTCATTGACGATGGCTCGACTGGACGAGAGGAATTGAATTTGGTCATCGGCAAAATCCGCAACGAAATGTTCAAGTGGGCGACGGAGCTGCATTTCTACCTTTCCGAGCATGTGGGCAGCCAGTTTTATACCGCTTCAATCGACGAGTACAAAGAATTGCTGGATCGACAAATTCAGGATTTTGTCATCATTAGCGAGATGTTGAATGCTGTCACGATTATCGGCAGCCAGCGGTTGTTCGATCAATTCGAGCAGGAGATCGCCTATCGGTATTACTATCAAAGCTATCGAGATAATAAATTTCATGAAGGTTATCTCCGGGGAATTCTGGGCGAGATTCGCTCCCTGTTGCTGGGACAAATCAATGAAGCCAAGCTCAATCCCAAAGATGATGCCTTGCGTATGGTTTCCATTACTATTTTGGCGGCAAAAACGGTGTTCCGAATTTATCGAGGTAATCGCTGGGACGTGCTCAATATCCTGGCTCGAAAAGATAGTAGCCGCAAAGAGATTTATCTGGAGCTGGAAAAGGTACTGACTTTTTTGGAGATTTTCCGACACCTGTACCAGCTTTTTATCGGACTCGATGAGGACATCTATTTAGAAGATGCTGAGACGGTGAGCAATCTTCATATTATCGCCACCACGCTGGGCTATGAAGATGTCGGAGCGATCAGCGCCTGGGATCATCTGCTGATCCATTATCACGAGCACGTCGACTCCGCTAAAAAGATCTGCGCTCGGCTGATTCAGGATGTGACCGAGCACCTGAAAGCCGTGAGCATTTTTTCGAATAAATTGAAAGCAGCCTGGTATCCCGATCCCTATCGCAGCTATCCTGGCAATCTGACAGTCGATTTTCTCAGAGACTCCAATTTTTTCAGAGGAGCAAAATTCTGGGACGATATTCTGGAAGCAATTCTGGCAGAAGATAGCCACGTGCTGGAAAATTTTATCAAAGATTTTCGACAATTGAAGCCCCGTTATCAGCAGGTTCTGATTGAGAAATATGGTCAGGCGGCAAGAAATACCATTTACTCCATGGTTTCTTTTTTGATCATCCTCTGGAAGAAAAAACGGAGTCTGGGAACTGAAGAATTATGTAACCAGTTAAACCAGTCATTTTTAAAACACCTTGGCGATTGTGATGATCGGGTGTTGCGCATGACCAAGGTTTTTAACCAATATCCTGAATTGATCGATGAATATCTGGCCACCCTCGATATTTCATTACAACGACAGTTCACCAGTTTATTGGATAAAGAACTATGGGAGCCTGAACAACAGCAGTCAAGACAGTTGTTGCTCAAATTGTGCGATATCCATTGCAATACCAGTCATTATTTCAAGCGATTTTTTAGTCGTGTGGTTTCGCAATATCCAGCTTACATTCATTATTTAAAAGATACGCCGAAGTTAGCGCAAATCTCCAAAGGAATTTTGAGCTACATCGACAGCTTGAATACATTTGATGAGAAGAAAAAACGACTGGGTGATTATCACGATCTGGAGTTTTTGCGGGTGGGATTGGAAGCTTTGCAGGGCATGCCTATCGAAAAAATCGATGCTGAATTTACTGAATTTTCAGATTCCTATTTGCAGATGCTGTTCGACATTTGCAAGCAGGCGGTTAACGAAAAAATTGGGGGGTATAAGCCGACCAGAGATTTGATTGCGATTTACACGGCTGGCGGCTATGCCAGGGAGCAAGCGTTTGATGATGATTATGATCTTATCATTTTTCTCAACGAGAAGGATGAGGATATTCGCCAGTATTGCAGCCAGATCATCACCATGATGAACACCGAAATCGTGAAGCGGGGCATCATGCCGCATTATCGTTTCGCTGATCATTTTGGCAATTATATTACGCTGGTTGCTGAACTGGATGAGTTTCTTGCCGATGAAAATGAAGATACGTTTATTGATAAATCTCAAATCCTGGGCGCACGAATGATCGTTGGCAGCACCAGGTTTCAAAAGGAATTTGAAGAACGAATTATCCAGCCCCACATTTATGAGCAATATGATCAATACAAAGATCAAATGATGAAAGAAATGTATTCCAGACATAAAGATAAAAAAAATATCAGAAACCACAATTTGAATGTCAAAGAAGGCGTCGGCGGTTTGCGAGACATCGAGATCATGCTGCTTATTTATAAAGCCAGGTATCGCTTGCAGCAACCTGTCAATCGGAAGTTGATGCAAACCATTTGTGAAGTCGATACCAGACACAAAGACGACCTGTGCCAGCTCAATAAGCATTTTAATTTTCTCAAGCAATTGCGTGATCTGTATCGCTTGACTGTATTCGCTGGCAATGATTTGAAAATCGAGTATCTGGAACCTGCCGCTAAAATTCTGGGTTATCAGGATAGTGCGGCCGAACAAGCCGTGGATCGATTGGTTTGGGATTATTATCTCAGCACCGAGGAGTCGCACCAGATCGTGGAGAGATTGGTGCAAGATTTGACAGATTGATTTTTGAATAAATTAAATCAATAAAAAAAATTCAAACAACAAAATTCAAAATACAAACAAATCACAAATTAAAATAGTCAATTACCAAAAAAAATGTGATGATCAGACTGATGCGATTTTGTCTGAAAATTGAAATTTTATTTTTGGAATTTATTTGATATTTATTATTTGAGGTTTGGAATTTTGCCTAAAATATCAGGGAGTGTCATTGTAAAACATGCGTGATGTACAGAACGAAATCGATTATCGTAAAATTGAAATAGATAAAGTTGGCGTCAAAAATTTAAAGTACCCGATTGTCTTGCTCGATAAAGCAAATGACAAACAGCATACTGTCGCTTCAATCAATATGTATGTGAATTTGCCGCACCAGTTTCGTGGCACCCACATGAGCCGATTCATCGAGATTTTGAATAAATATCGCCGTGAGATCGATATTCACAACATGGGCAATATCATGAAGGAGATGAAAGAAAATCTTCATGCCGAATCAGCTCATCTGGAAATAGAATTTCCTTATTTCATCGAAAAAAGTGCGCCTGTTTCTGGCGCGAAATCGTTGATGGGCTATCAATGCAAATTCATCGGCGAATTGAATCATCGCATCAAATTGTCATTAGAAATCACGATTCCAATTCAGACTGTTTGCCCCTGCTCCAAAGAAATCTCCGATCGGGGAGCACACAACCAGCGGGGAATTATTCGAGTTATGTTGCAGTTCAAAGGCTTTCTCTGGATTGAAGACGTGATTGAGTTGCTCGAAGATTGCGCTTCAGGAACCGTTTATTCGCTGTTAAAACGAGAAGATGAAAAATACGTCACTGAAAAGTCCTATGACAATCCCGCTTTTGTGGAAGACGTGGTTCGTAATGTGGCGTTGAAATTGGAACAGGTGGAAAATATTCTCAGTTATCAAGTCGAAGTGGAGACGTGTGAGAGCATCCATAATCATGAGGCGTATGCTTGTATTGTGAGAGATCAGTGATCAGTCAACAGTCTTCAGTCTGCAGTCAACAGTCTCCAGTCTTCAGTGAGCAGTCTTCAGTCGGCAATTTGGTGCTTTGAAGGCGGGAGGATTTTGATATTTTGGATTTGAAATTTATTTGAAATTTGGGATTTGCTTTTTCGAATTTGGGTTTGAAATTTTATAATAATTTTGAACATAAATGATAAACCGATAATGAAGTGAAGGAGCAAGTAATGATTCAACGAACATTAGCTATTTTAAAACCCGATTGTGTGAGAAAAAACCTGATTGGAAAAGTGATCAAACGAATCGAAGCCGAAGGATTTAAAATTATTGCCTTGAAGATGGTGAAATTGAACTCGAAAACGGCGGGCGAATTTTATACAGTTCACAAACAACGTCCGTTTTATTATGATCTGGTTTCTTTCATGTCGTCGGGAAATTGTGTGCCGATGGTATTGGAAAAGGAGAATGCGATTGAGGATTTTCGCAAGGTCATTGGCGCCACTGATCCTGCCAAGGCTGACGAAGGAACGATTCGGAAAATGTACGCCGATGGCAAAGAGCAGAATATTGTTCATGGCTCCGATGCACCCGAGACAGCAGCGTATGAAATTAGCTTTTTCTTTTCAACCCGAGAGTTGGTGGAGAATTTATGATTCTATAAAGCTTATTCCATCCGCCTCAGGCAATTAGCGTCACCTTAACGGATGATTTTTAACAAGGAGAAGCAGAGTGAACAGAGCTGCACGGAGAATATTTTTGTTTATAGCATATTTATTTCAATAGCTCATGGCTAGCCTATTTAAAATAAGTTATGCGGATAGGAATTATTTTCTGGATTTGAATCCCTGAATTTTTTTGCTCCGTGAAACTCGGTGTTCTCTGTGTCTCCTTGTTAAAAATATTGATTGGATAATTAAAGAGGCATTGAGATACGATGAAAAAAATAAAATCGACTCGCATGACAATTTTAGTGCTGAACTGCGGCAGCTCGTCGGTGAAGTACCAGGTCATCAATGGCAGCACCAAGGAATGGCTGGTGCGGGGCAATATCTCTCGCATTGGCGAGGAAAATTCGGAAATCTGGCAGCAGAAGAATAAAGGGGGACATGTTAAATTTAGCAAACCCATCAAAGATCACGAACAAGCGATAAAACAGATTTTAGAGGGATTGTTGAGCAAAGCCACGGGCAGTATCAAAGAAATTTCCGAAATTTTTGCCATCGGGCATCGAGTTGTTCATGGCGGAGAATATTTTTCCCAGCCGACGCTTATCAACGATGAAGTTTTGAAACGAATCGAGGAGTGCAGTCAACTGGCGCCGCTGCATAACCCGCCGCAAATTAAAGGTATTCAAGCCTGCCGCAAGCTGTTGCCAGGCATTCCTGAAGTGGCGGTGTTTGATACAGCGTTTCACCAGACCATGCCGAAGACATCGTACCTGTATGGACTCCCTTTCAAATATTATGCGAAATATAAGATTCGGCGCTACGGATTTCATGGCACATCGCACTATTATGTGGCGCATCGAGCTGCAAAATTGGTGGGCAAGCCGATCAAGGATTTAAAAATTATCACCTGCCACCTGGGCAATGGCTGCAGTATGGCGGCGGTCAAAGGCGGAAAATGCCTCGATACCTCGATGGGCTTCACGCCATTAGAAGGCTTGCTGATGGGAACCCGCTCTGGCGATATTGATTGCTCTGCCGTTTTGTTCCTGATGCGAAATGAAAATCTATCACCTGATCAGATGGATACGATTTTGAACAAGGACAGCGGCTTGAAGGGACTGTCTGAAAATTCCAATAATATGGAAAAAATTCTGGAAGGTGCTTCGAAAAACGATGAGAAAAGTCAGGTGGCGTTGGATATTTTCTGTTATCGAATCAAAAAATATATTGGCGCTTATGC
>JALOPY010000060.1 GCA_025453735.1 bacterium
TTTTCTGATCAACCGAAATATCAAGCGAATTTGTCAGCCGCGCCGCTCGATTTCTCTGAAGTTCAAAATTTCATCCCTGGTTTTCCGATGGAAATTCAAACAAGTCTGAACCTGACAGCGGCGCTGGTGTCTGATTCTCTGAAATTTGACCTGGAATTGGGACATCAAAATCAATCGCTCAAATTGAATGGGAATATTAATAACCTGGATGAAATTCCAAATTTCGATCTCACTGGAATTTTGACCAGGATCAATCTGGAAGACTGGTTGACGATTCCCGACCTGACTGGCTTGATAAACGGACAATTGGATTTGCGAGGCAATGGCAATAGCGAGAAAAACGCCAATCTCTTTCTGACAGCGAATTTCACGAATGGAGCAATCTACCAGCGATCATTCAATTCATTGAAAATTAACGCTGATTATTTGAAAGGCGATCTAGAAAGCGATATTCGTGCGGTCGGAAACTTCGGTCAGTTCCAATTGAACAGCCAAATTACTGATATTCTGAGGGAACAGCAATTCAAGCTGGAAGGAAAATTCAGTCATATCGATTTGAGACCAATCGTTCTCGATGACAGTCTTGCGACCGACATCAGCCTTGCCGTTCATGCAACGGGAGCTAATTTTCTTCCTGAAAAAATGCAAGCGGCAGTCACGCTAGATGCTTCGCCATCAGCTTTGCTAGGGGTAAAAATTGACACCCTGTTTTCGATCTTCAATTTTCAGGACTATAATTTTGCCTTCGACACACTGGACGTGGCAAGTCGCCTGGCGCAACTTCATCTTTCGGGCAATCTCGATCTTGAATCTAAAAGCCGCATTCGTTTCACCGGAGAGGTTGGCGATCTGGAACAGATCAAATCGATTTTGTACGCCGACAGCCTGAAAGCCCGGGGCAATATTGCAGGATTCGTTCAGGGAAAATTCGATTCGTTCTTTTGTGAGGCAAAGTATAATTTGAATGATTTGCTATACAATACGATTACGAGCGATAGTGCAAGTGGAGATGTTAGCTTATCTTTTATTTCGGACAGCCTGAAGCTGCAATCTGCGAGCCATGTTACACGTCTCGCTATTTCCGATTTCCCAATTGATTCCGCCTTTGTTAGAACCAATATTATTAATAATCTTATTAGATTCTCCGCCGATGTTTTCCATTCCGATGGCATCAGCGGGCAGTTCGAGGCGACGCTGCTCGCAGACAGCGTGACGCAAATGACCATTCCCAGCATTCGCTTAAATTTGAAAAATAACATCTGGACAGGCGGGAGCGATTCCATGCAAGTGCTGATAGGTCGGGATGATTTCCAATTTTACAATATAAGATTAGCTTCTGAAAATCAGTTTATTCGACTTGGTGGGACGCTTGCTCTTGCAGGTAATCAAGATTTATTTTTCGAAATCTCAAATACGGACATTGCACCGTTCGCAGAATTGATCGAAGCTCCGCTGACCGTTCAGGGGAAAATTAATCTATCTATGGAAATGAACGGAGCTGCCGACTCGCCCTCAATTTCCGGGATCGCTGCTATTGAAAATGGAGCCGTGAACCAATATGCCTTTGAAGGCGCAAGTTTGAATTTGAATTATGAGAACCAGTTATTCATGTTTTTAATCAATCTTAATTATGACAAGACAAACTCGCTGGTTTCCATTGGCTCTGTCCCAATCAATTTTTCGTTGACCAATAACCAGGAAATTCTGGATTACAATAAACCAATAGATATAAATTTAAAAGCAGATGGACTGGATTTTTCGGTGCTGCAAGCATTTTCAGAAGATGTTCGCAAAGTAAAAGGAAAAATCCTGATCGATGTGAAACTGGAAAATACGCTAAGCAATCCGCTGCCTTCGGGATATTTGCGCCTGGCAAACGGCGAGCTGCAACTTCCAGAATTCGGGGTGACCTACAAAGATATTCAGGTGAGTTTTATCATTGATACCAGCAGTTTTGCAATCGATAAATTCCAGGCTCGAAGCGACAAGGGCATTTTGACAGCAACGGGAAAGATCGATTTCACTCGAAGCAGCCTTCACGGAGTTATTAAGACGACGAATGTGGACATGACAGCGGAAAACTTTCTGGCAATAAACAACAAGAATTATGAGGTCATCATTGACGGTGATGCAAATTTAACAGGCGATCCTGCTGCGCCACAATTTGGCGGTTCCATTCGGGTGCTGCGCTCACGATTTTATATTCCAGCATTGATTCAGGCTGCACCCCAAACTGATGAAGATAGCCAGCCGATCCTGGTCGATGCGCTGAAAGATTCGATTGCAATCCAGGCGGAACAAATTGCCAAAGCTAACATCGCTTCCCAATATCTCGACAACATGAAAGGATCGATCAAGGTCGAAATCCCGCGCAATACCTGGCTGCGCAGCACCGAGATGAATGTGGAAATCTCGGGCGATGTGGATGTCATTAAACAGAGTGAAATTTTTGAGCTGTTCGGAACAATCCGGATTATCCGGGGATCATACGACCTGTATGGTAAGCGATTTGTGATTCAAAAAGGATCTTTTTCATTTGATGGCGGCGCCGAGTACAATCCTGAGATCGAGCTGGTCGCCAACCATATTCTGCGGACGTTCGATCGACAAAAGAAAACCTTGACGCTGGAAGTGACCGGGAAAGCGCTGTCGCCAAAATTGAAATTTACGCTGGACGATAATGAGGTCTCCGAAGGCGATGCGGTATCGTATCTGGTGTTGGGGAGAAGCCTGGAAGAATTGACCCATGGTCAGAGATCAGATTTAAACCAGCAAGCAGGATTCAATCCAGGTGACGAGGCAAGCAATATCATGGTAGGATTGGTTGCCAACCAGCTTTCCCGCACCATTGGAAGAACGCTCAACCTGGATGTTATCGAAGTGAAGGGCGAAGAGAATTGGCAGCAGGCGACTTTCGTGGTGGGAAAATACCTGACCAATAATCTGTTTTTCCGCTATCAAAAAGAATTCGGCTTTCGCCAGACCAATGAATTGCAGCCGGATGAAATTACCCTGGAATATGAAATCAATCGGCGGCTCTTTCTGCAGCTCACCAAAGGCTCAGAGAAGACGACGGGATTTGATATTATTTTGAAGTTTGAAAAGTAAGCGAATAGGAGTGCAATGCGTTTATGCATTGCTCATGCATCGCTCATGCATCGCATAAAGGCGATGCACTCCCGATTAAATTTATCTTGTAAAACCGGGGAAATCTTCTTATATTCACCTCAGCAAACGTCAACAGGACAAATTTCTGGTAATCTGTTTATCGTCCAACAGATGACCTTTTGTTATTCCCGTTCAATTATTTCAAATTTGCTGAATTTAACCTTTCAAATAATAGCTGCCTATATTTGAGGAACTATTTTTCTTTATCAATATTTAACTTGAGAACTGTGAATTAATTGGGTTACTCATTTGATAATGCAAGCTTGACTTTTTGTGAGCAAGGATCATTCGTAATAGGGATGGTTATTTAATTTACGTCCTAAACCAATACGAGTTGGATAACGATTTCTAACATTTCAAAGAGTTGATTTAGAAGGATTATATATGAAAAAATTCGCTCCGTTACTAATTATGATCATCATTATGCTAAATATAAAAGTATCCGAACCAAAAAACATCAGTCGGGAATTGCCCTATTATTTGCAATCGGAAAAAATTCGTCCGTTGTTTCAATTGGTAAACAAAGAATTGCAAAAGGAGTTAGAGAGAAAACTAAAGCAGAATAAATCTTGGGCAAAACTAATCAACAATGAAAAAATGGCAGTTGGATTGGTGGATATTAGTGATTCTTCCGACATCAAATTTGCCCGGGTTAATGGCGATCTGATGATGTATGCCGCCAGCCTGCCGAAATTAGCTATCCTGCTGGCTGCCGCTCAATCCCTGGATGATAAAACATTGCCTGAGACGCCTGCAATTTTGCACGATATGCGAATCATGATCAGTCGTTCCGACAATGACGCTGCCACTCGAATGATCGATCGGATAGGATTTGAAAAGATCGAATCCGTTCTGACTGATCCTAAATATGAGTTGTACGATGTCGAACGCGGCGGGGGGCTCTGGTGTGGAAAAAGATACGCTAAAGATAGTAAACGTTATCCTGATCCTTTAATGGGATTGAGTCACGGCGCAACCGTCACCCAGGCTTGTCGTTTTTATTACATGCTGGCAATGGGACAATTGGTCAATCGCAAGCGATCCATTCAAATGCTGAATGTTTTATCTGATCCGGAAATCCATCACAAATTTGTCAATACCCTGGATAGCATTGCGCCGGGCGTAAAATTGTACCGCAAATCCGGCACCTGGCGCAACTGGCATTCCGACTCAGTCATGGTCTGGGGTCCGGCGTGGCGAAAATATATTCTTGTCGGCTTAATTGATAATAAACAGGGGGAAAATATTTTGCGAGAGTTAATTCCAGCGGTTGAAGAAATTTTAAAATCGCAAGCAAGACATAAAGCCGTCGAAAAGTGGATGAAGTAAAGAACTTTGGCACTAAAATTTTGCTTATCAACCTGGCTTATTCCTTGAGCCGCACAAAGCAGTAAACGAACTTTATCCTCACGCAAAGACGCAGAACGCAAAGCTGCTTATTTTTTCTTTGCAAGCTTGGCAGCTTAGCGTGAGAAATTATGCTGTAAACGGTCATGAATTAAACATTTTTTTTCTTGTCATTGCGAGGCGTTTTTTGCCGAAGCTGAAAGTGCGCCCTGGGCGTGCAATCCTATTAATCACCAGGGGATTGCGCGCCGGTGGCGCATCTACGACTTCGCTCTACTTCGTTTCTGCTCGCAATGACCGAAAAGTTTAATTTATGCCTGTGCAAAGTATAGTCAGGTAAAATAATTCTCAAAATTCATTCTTTTGGTATTCACTGTGCAGGCGAATCAAAAATTCACAGCAACTGAATTATTAAACTTCAGTGAAAAGCTCGTTTATAAAACTTTCGATCTCCGAAACGGCGAAGGTTTACGAGTGCTCTTGATGTGGCTCTATATTTTTTTAATTATTTCATCACTATTGATTATAAAACCAGTCGTCACCTCCTTGTTTCTTTATCGATTTGGCGCTGATCGACTGGCTTATGTCTTTATGTTAATCGCGATTTTTGCGGCGCCCATAACGATATTTTATTCGCGGCTTCTTAAGAAAATATCGCTTCATACTGTGATCATCAGAACATTACAGATCGTCGTCGCTTTTCTATTTATCTTTCGAATCTTCTTGCTGTTCAATTTGGCAGAAGGCTGGATCCTTTATATTTTTTATGTACTGGTGGCGATTTTTGCGGTGGTTTCCAGCTCGCAATTTTGGATTTTTGCCAATCTCATCTTTAATGCCCGAGAAGCCAAGCGACTGTTCGGAGTCATTGGGGCGGGCGCGATCGCAGGGGGAATATTCGGTGGCTACCTGACCAACTTTTTCGCCCCGGTATTGGGCAGTGAAAATTTGATTTTTATCTGCATTGCGTTTTTAGCCATCTGCATTCCCGTCATTAAGCGACTCTGGCAAGAACATTCGAAATCTGGTGGGGAAAACAAATTTCTCAGGCAGCAGCAGCCGGAAAAAATGCTCGAGAATCCGTTCAGGCTATTGCGAAGCTCCCGCCACCTGTTTTTTTTAGCCTGCCTGGTTGGAATCGGTGTGCTGGTCGGCAAAATCGTTGAATACCAGTTCAGCGCCGTCGCTTCGATGAATATCCTGGATGAAGACGAATTAACTGCATTCTTTGGATTCTGGCTCTCCAATTTAAACATCGTCTCCCTGCTCATTCAGTTGTTCCTTACCCGCCGGATTGTCGGTGTTATTGGCGTAGGAACGTCATTGTTATTTCTCCCATTCGGAATTCTAATTGGCTCGTTTGCGGTGTTAGTCAATCCTGCACTCTGGGCAGCCATTCTCATTAAAATCAGTGATGGAAGTTTGAAGAACTCCATCAATAAAGCAGGCATGGAATTGTTGGCTTTGCCCATTCCCACCGAAATAAAGAATACTGCTAAATCGTTTATTGATGTTTTCGTCGATAGCTTTGCCACTGGAATTAGCGGCGTCATGTTGGGAATTCTCGCGATCGGGTTTGATTTTTCGGTGCGACAAATCAGCTTGATCATAATTTTATTGTTAAGCGTGTGGATTTATTTCGTCATTCGGGTTCGCCAGGAATATATCCAGACATTTCGGATGAAGTTGATGTCTCAAAAAGACAGTGTTCCAGAAATGCCGCTGGATATTGAGAAAGAATCGGTGTTCGGCGGACTGTTGAAAATATTGGATGGCAATGATGCGCAACAAATTTTGCAGGTGCTCTGGATGATCAAAACCATAAAGAATGATCGCCTGCTTCCTACCCTAAAAAAGTTGATTTTCCATCCAAATAGCCAGATTCAATTGGAAGCGTTACGAATTATCTATTTCTACAAGCATGTCGATTTGTCCGAGCAGGTGAAAGAACTTGTATTCAGTGAAAATCTTGAAATAAGAACCGAAGCGCTGCATTATCTGTTTCAGCATGAAGAAGATGATAAAATCCACTTATTGCAAGCCTATTTGAACCATCAGGATTACAAGATTAACGGCGCCGCGCTGTGGTGCGCCGCGCGTGAAAGTCGCAATAACCAAAAACTGCAAGACCAATTTAAAATTAAAGCTTCGGTGGAGCAGACACTGAGACAATTATCTAAAATTGCAGATAAAGAGAAGCAGCATTTTTTAAAAATTATTTGCGCGAATGTCATTGGCGCGGTGGAAATTCCTGAACTTTATCCCTATTTGCATTTTCTCTTTAATGATCCTTCTCTCGAGGTCATTCGAGCGGCAATCGACAATGCAGGACAGACCCATCAAACCGAGTACCTCCCGGCGTTAATTCAATTGCTGCGTCGCAAAGAATCATGGGCATCCGTGCAGGACGCAATGGTGCAATATGGACCGGAGATCATTCCCATGCTGCATTTTCATCTCAGTAATCCTTATGTCAATAAAAACATCCGTCTGGGAATACCCAGAATTCTATATTTATTGGGAACTCAAAAATCCGCGGATGTGTTGATCCAAAATTTGGCAACCAGGGATCCATTGGTCCGCTACGAGGTCGTTACCGCCCTTTACAAGCTGCGATCGAAATTTCCGTACCTGAAATTTCGAGAGACAATCATTGTGAAGAATATTTTTGAGGAAGCACGCAACTATACTGATACGCTGACATTTCTCTATTCCCAGGGAAAAGCGAATTCAAAACAAGTGAAACAGCAATCAACTAATCTTAATTATGATGGCTTAAAAAGGGCACGAGAGCTTCTGGTTCGTTTATTGGACCAACGCCTGGATACTAACCTGAAGCGAATATTTCGATTACTCGGCTTAAAATACCAACCAGAAGATATTGAGAACGCTTACCTGGGAATAAAAAGCAAAAAGCCTGATGTTCGAATCAACGCTGTGGAATTTCTTGATAATCTGCTGGAGATGAACTTAAAAAAAATAATCATTCCCATCGCTGAATCTGCATTGGTCGATGCCATTATTGAAGACTCTGCTGAAGCACTTGAATTAACAATAAAAAGTGAATACGAATGCCTGGCAACGTTGCTTTCCAGCGAAGATTCCCATTTGCAAATCATCGCGTTGGATCTGATCAGCTATTTGAAGGACGACCAATATCTGCCACAAATCAGTCGCCTGATCAATAGCTTTGACAGCAAGGTGAAGGAAGCTGCAAAATCAGCTCTGAGAAGCATTGGGATAATGACATGAAGAACATAGCTTCGCAAATCGAAGATGCGCTGTTATTTTGCCTGTCCGTCATTTTTTTTTAGGCGGAGAGCATCGATTCATGAAGAAATTCCCTTATAATGAGCAACGGAGCAAGCGGAATTTTATAAGCGCAAAAAATTTTTTCCTCAAAAATTTTCGTGAGTCTCTGTTTATTCCGTTGCTCATAATGAAGTTTTTTTCTTCGTATTTTTGATACAAACTTTTAAATTCCGATACAACGAACAATGTTCGATTAGAGTTTTATACTTGATGTCAGCGCACCAGATCTTTTGTAATGGTTCAATTTTTGCATGATATTTCAGAAAATATTTATTTAATCGCAATTTGGAAAGTCAGCTATGAACGAGATCATGAGGTTTGTATTACAATCGGGATTCGTCGCTAAGGTAATTTTATTGATACTTTTCATCTTATCAATTATTTCCTGGGGAATCATCATCGAAAAAACCCGGTTATTCCGGAAGGTGTTCCATGAAAATGATAAATTCTCTCGCCTGTTCACAACACGGAGCAAGTGGAATGATCGTGTGACGTACAGCCGGGAATTTAAAGCCAGTCCCATGGCAAAAATTTTTCGAAAAAATTTTACGGATTTAAAAGCATGGATCGAAATTTCGCTCGAAAACAATGGATTGTCTTCTACTCAATCAAGAGTAAACAAGCAGCAAGTCCCATTGCGATCAATTTTTGAAGTCGCCATTTCAGAAGAAATGACCTTGTTAGAAAAAGGACTTGTTTTTTTAGGCACAACAGTGAGTGTCAGTCCATTTCTTGGATTGCTCGGAACTGTGTGGGGAATTATGACTTCGTTTATGAGTATGGGCGTGCAGGGCTCGGCTGCAATCGCGACAGTGGGTCCGGGCATCGCTGACGCATTGATCACAACGGTTGCTGGATTGGCAGTTGCGATTCCCGCCCTGGTCGCCAATAACTATTTCATCAATCGATTAGACCAGATTTCAAAAGACACGGAAAATTTTTTCGCCACTTTGATGATCAACATTGAAAGAGAGCGACCGCTGTGAAAAGATCAAAATATCGAATAAATTCAGAAATCAATGTGACATCGCTGGTCGATGTAACAATGGTGCTATTAATAATTTTTATGATAACCGCGCCGCTGCTGCGCAGTGGAATAGAAGTCGAGCTGCCAAAATCAAAAGCCGATGATCTGAAACCTTATGAAGGAGTCGTGATTACGCTGACACGGGAAGGCGCTATAAAGCTAAACGACGAAAAAGCAAAATTAGAAAATTTTGAAGTGCGATTGCTGCAAATCTATGCAGCCAGCAGCCGCAAAATGGTGATGCTGCAAGCCGATAAAGAAGTCCCGTATGGCAAAGTCATCCAGATCATGGATCGGATTAAAGGGGCAGGAATCAATAACCTGGGCTTAATTGTTCAGCCTGAAAAGGAAAAATGAAGAATTCAATCGTCATATCTCCTGCTGCTCTGGCGTTCCGCGCCAGCACGATGGAATAAAGCAGCAACAATTTATCCTGTGGAATTGGTGAGCATGGCTCAAATCAGGGAGAATGTCGCTGCAAAAAAAGAGGAAATTAAAGCTGTTCAAAAACCTGAGAAGCCAAAAGAGGAAGCCATCAATATTTCGAAAACGCCGGTAAGAAAACGTACTGAAACAAAAAAAGAAACTCCAACTGAACCAGCTCAAAAACCGGCTGCTGCTGCGGTTGCCGAAACGGGTGGGCTGAAAATTGATACCCAGGATTTTCCCTTTGCTTATTATCTCACGATTTTGCAGAACCGGATTCAGAATAATTGGCAGCCGCCCTTTCAGACGTCAACTCAGCAGGAAAAAATGGCGACAGTCGTTGGCTTTCAGGTGCTGCGCAATGGGAAAATTGTGAATATTAACATCGAAAAATCATCAGGCAAGTATCTCTTCGATCAGGCAGCGCAGCGTGCGGTTTATTCGGCAAATCCATTGCCGCCCTTGCCTGATGAATTTGGCGGAGAGCATTTGTCCGTACATATTGAGTTTGAGGGAAAATGGTGAAAAGTCGTATTGTGAAACATCTGTTGATTTTGGCGATGATGATCGCATTTTCAAAATTGAATGCCCAGGACGAAGTTTATTTGAAAATTCAATCAGAAGGATTTAACAGGATAAATCTTGTTGTGGCGCCCTTTAAAACTGAAGGACAGATTGGTTTGACAAAGCAAATTCGAGACGTCATGATAAATGATCTCACGTTGTCTGGATTTTTTCAAATATTTGATGAATCAAGAAATGACCTGTCATCAGGGAGAGGCGATCAAAATGCTGAGCTTAAAACGGGAGCACGAATTGAGGGACATTTAAAATACCATGCCGATGCGATTCAAATGAATGCACTGCTATCCGAGCTGCCAGCA
>JALOPY010000643.1 GCA_025453735.1 bacterium
CGGAAATTTATATGATGGAAATTAAAGGGGGAAAAACACAGCGACTGACCAATCACCCGGCCATCGATTCTTCGCCATCCTGGTCGCCGGATGGCAGGGAAATTGTTTTTACATCGGATCGCAGCGGCGCGCCGCAGATTTATTTGATGGATTCCGAAGGCGGGAATATCCGACGATTGACTTTTGAGGGTAACTATAATGATTCTCCGAATTGGTCGCCGCGAGGTGATCGCATTGCTTTTGTTTCCCGATATGAAGGAAAATTTCATATTTTTACAATTCACGTTACCGGGCAGGAATTGTTAAAATTGACTGATAGCTCAGGAAATAATGAAAATCCCTGCTGGTCGCCCGATGGTTTGCGGCTGGCATTTGCATCCAACCGCGAGGGAAAATGGGATATTTATGTGATGAACTGGGATGGCTCACAATTGCGAAAGCTGACCCGAACCGGAGGAAATATCTCTCCATCCTGGTCGCCTCGATTAAAGTTCGAATAATGCTTTGATTACATAAGTTTATCATCTAACATGCAACTCAGGAGGTTTTGTTATGAAACTTTTAAAAATTACATTAGCAATGATTTCCATGATTGTTTTAATTGCGATAATCGGGTGTTCGAAAAAGCTCACCAAAACAGCTCCAGCGACTGAAGAGACTGCAACGCCTATTTCGATACCCAGCGTGGAAAGCGGCAAAACATTAGATACAATCGACCTGGAACCAAAAGAAAAATCAATGTCAAAATCTGACATCAGTTTTCGCGACATCAATTTTGATTTTGATAAGTACGAACTAAGTTCGGAAGCCAGGGAAATTTTGGCAAACCATGCCCGATTGCTGAAGAAAAATCCGCAGGTCAGACTCAAAATCGAAGGTCATTGTGATGAACGGGGAACGATTGAGTATAATCTTGCATTAGGCGAGCGTCGCGCCAACGTCGTGAAAAATTACCTGGTCAATTATGGAGTCGATTCCTATCGGCTCTCCACAATCAGTTATGGCAAAGAGCGCCCGCTCGATTTGAGATCGACGCCCGATGCCTGGGCAATGAATCGGCGCGCCGCATTTGTGGTTGCACCATAAAAAGCAAAAAACCAAAAATGGACTCCATCCGCCTGGTTAATGGAGTCCATTTGCAAGGGAGCAGAAAAAATGAAAGCTTTACAATTTAAAATAATGACAATTGTCTTAATTTCATTATCACTATCAAGCTGTGCCACTCGCAAAGAAGTCGTCCGTTTCAAAGAGGACCTGTCCTACCTTCGGGTTCAAACAGAATCGTTACGATTGGAGAATGCTGAGCTCAAAAAGATGCTTCAGGAGTTGAACAAAAATTTTGATGATTTGCAAAACGAAACCCGTCGTACCAAAGCCGATGTATTGACCGAGATTGATAATGTCAAATCCCAATCCCAGGTGATCGATAGCAAATTGGAAGACACGTCATATCGGATGTCGCATTTTTTGCAGAAGGCTGAAAGCGTCACGAATCCCCCTCCCCCGCAACCGGATTCGCTGAACAGTGCATCGAGCCAGGACAAGCCAGCCATTCCGTCGGTTCAGAAAAATGACTTTGATCCGTTGGCGATTTATAATTCAGCTTATCTCGATCTTTCCAGGGGAAATCATCAACTGGCGATGCAGGGTTTTCAACAATTTTTGGAAAAATTTCCTCAGAGCGACCTGGCAGATAACGCCCAATATTGGCTCGGTGAAGTTTTTTATGCGCAGAAGGATAATCAAAAGGCAATCGATGAATTCAAGAAAGTTGTGGAAAATTTTCCGCGTGGCGACAAAGTAGCAGCGGCATTATTAAAAATCGGGTACTGTCATTTCAACCTGGGGGATCAAGCGACCGGCAAAAAATTTATGAAAATCGTTACTGAGCGATTCCCGAATACCGAAGAAGCACGGCTCGCGCGCTCACGACTCTAGTTGACTAAACACCCGAATAAATTCGGGTGTTTAGTTTAATGAGTTCATGAATCCAATCTCAGCTTCATTTCGCGAGAATCCGATCCACGTAGGTCGCGATGGTCTGGTGCTCCACTGCTGAATTTTTCTTCAGCACATTGGACATCAACGCGACCAGATAAGTCCTGCCTTCGGGATGCTCCACGATCGCCACGGAATTCATGTAATTTTCCACATTGCCCTTATATTTTCCGCAGGCGAAGCCTTCTTCCGGTGTGCATTTGTATTGACTGCCGGATTTGAAATAGACCGCGGATTTGGCCAGAGCGGGCGCTGAAGCATACCGAATTCGCCTCGCAGTCATGTACATCAATCGTTTAATCTCCAGGCTCGACCAGGCATCGACAATTTTACCTCGTTCCAGAGCGATTAAAAATTTGATCAATCCAATTGGTGTTCCCACGCTTCCGCCAAAGCCAGGGACAGAACGCTTGCCATTGTATGTAAAAAAGCTGCCCAGGCGCCATTCGTCTTCACTAATTTCTACGGCTCGCAATGGATCGTTCACCAGCGGGATGGCGAGGTTGGTCAATTCACTCTTCGGCGTGCTGCTAAAAAACTCCTGTTCCTGTTCCGGAGTCGGTGGGTAATTCTTCCCAAATTTACGCATCAGCATCACTTCCTTCCAGACGATGCTGGCAGCCGCATTCGAACTGGCAGAGAGCATATGATCCACCCATTCATAGAGTGAAAACACATCGCCTTCGCGTGCC
>JALOPY010000644.1 GCA_025453735.1 bacterium
AATCATATTTTTCCAGATGCAATACTCCCCTGGGCAAAAATTCTATCGCCCCAAAAAGAAAAAGAAGTCTGGTCTATTTTAAAAAATAATTTGCAATTGAGATCTTTTGATCTGGATAAAATTTTCTACAGCGATTGGAAATTGCCGTATGCCATTGCCTATGCGACGGGATTTAGCATTGTATCGACTTTCATGCTGAATAATCCGCAGGTCAGCTTGATGGAATTAACGGATTTGAATCCTCAAGAGATTTTGGAGAGGAGTGGATACCAGAGCTATATCGATAGTATTGAATAGCAGGTTTTTTAGCAAATTAATTTTATGGTGTTATAGTCAAAACGAAGTGGTTTTGGGATTCAACAGGAACAACCCTTGCAAAGGTTTCGAACCTTCGCAAGGGTCTCAATAGGATGATGAAGATGCAGAAAATGCTTGGTAAAATATCCAGCAAAACCTGGGACAGCCTCGGCGTGGCGATTGGATTGTTCGCCTGCCTAACGATTGGCAATCAAATATTTTATGAATGGTCGAGCAGTAAGCCCAGCACAGTTTCTTATGGATTTATTGGTGGCTTCTTTTTCGTTTATCTATTCTGGTTTTTTTATGGGATCCGTTTCAGCCGAGTCGGAATCTGGCTGCCCAATGCCGTTGCGAGCACACTTCAAATCATTTTTGGATTAGTGATTTATTTCAAATAAATAGAAAGAGCGCATCGAAAATGAGATTGAACCTAAATAGCAAATCAAAGGCAAAAATGGCATGTAATTGACGACGCAATCTGGGCAATATGATGAGACTTCATGAAATCATTTTCCGTACCGGCTAACCATATCACCGAAGGCTCGATCTCAATGCAGGCAAATTCGACGAGATCATTCTTAGAATTAATCAGGATGGCGTGGACTTTCATCAAGGCAAAACTGCATTCTGTCTGTACGATTGCCCCCCTGCTATCGCCAATTCGATATACAAAATTTTTTCTGCTCAAAAAGAAATGATCGAGGGAGAATCCTGGTACCAGGAAGATCACGGCCTATTCCTGATGAACCAGCGACCCGCCCTGGCAATCACCTCGGAGCGGTTTATGGATATGTTAAAAGAAATCGTTCATACGCCGAAAGACAGTCCCGAGATTATTGATACAGCCAAAAAAATATTGCACAAGAAACGAAATCTGTTTTTCTTCACTCCGTTAAATGGATATTTTCGACTTGCATTTGTTTTTGGCGACTGGACTATGGCTGCTGTTGAGCAAAGTGAGTTACCTGACGAAAGTATCAATGAAGTAAAAAGCGCGCGCAAATATTCGGATCGAAGTTAAGAATCAGAACGATGTTGAGAACGTGAGAAAATTGATCGACATTAAAATTAGCAACTGAAACGGATTGCGGCTTTATTCAATGCAATTTTGAAAAATAACGAATCCTCATCTGCTCAATTGTTGTTCTTGATTAAAAAAAGCTAAGTGGATTGCAATTTTATCAGCAACTCACGCATGCTATTTAGCGTTTTTTTGGCTTGATTTTGTAACTCAAGAAAATTATTTTACCCGGTCAAAATACAGTATTCAATCAAGGAGTCGTGAATGTCAAAATTCAACAAGATTAGAGGTATCCTGCTATTGATTTCATGCATCACACCAGGAGTCCTGGATGCGCAGCCGGATCGCTCCGGTCCCACCATCTCGCTGCAATCGGATGTGTATTCGATTGGAAATAAATGGTACTGTCCGTTGTGTCGGCAGAAGGTCGCAAATGGCGATCGGTCCGGAATCGATCTCAAGCTATGCCTTTCCGAATGGCATGATGTTTTTATTGACAAAGATTATTTCCATCATAAAATTCGATATATCAGCGACGAGGAACTGATCAATTCGCTGCACATCGACTCGATCGAGCCCGCCTTACGAGCAGCATTGAAAGCCAAGGAACATCACAGGATATCGGTCATTTTGCACGATTATTTTGCTGCGCGCGAAGATAATCGCCGGTTGTCATTATACGATTCCCAGAACAAAAAATATTTCACGACCATCGATGAGTTTCTGCACGAGGTGGCTGGCGACAGCAATCGGCAGCAGGCAATCATCCGATCGGCTACACACCTGTACACGCCGGACAACGGTTTTACGCTGCATGGTCTGCACTGGGGCAAGCGGATCGATTTCAATCACAGCTATTCGCATACTTCAAAATGGGGCGTTCATTATCTCACCTTGATCGATGATCTGATCAATTACTTTCTATTAAAGCGCGATCCCTCCACTGCCCTGGCATTCGAATCGGTCTTTAATCAGTGGTACGATCAATTGGATAGCGTGAAGCAAGAACAGGTCATCAATCACACCAAGTCGTACGACTTTATCTGGTACGAGTTGGGTCTCGCCAATAGAACCGAAAGATTGATCAACGCCCAGCGGGTATTCATTAAACAGATTTCGCCTAAGACCCATAAGCGGTTATTGAAAACCATTCTGGGATCGGCCCGATGGCTCTCCCAATGCCTCGAAAAGACGCCGTTTCACCCCTATAACTGGCAGACGCATACCGCGCTGACGCTATCCTACACGGCGCTGGTATTTCCGGAGCTCAGGGAATCCGCAGCGTGGCTGGATCGCGGCCGGAAGAACATGGTGCTTCATCTGGAAAATGACATTCGCGATGACGGCGGTTATGTGGAGCG
>JALOPY010000645.1 GCA_025453735.1 bacterium
CAACGCCAAAAAGAGCACGCTGAACCACAAGCTGGCCATTTTAGATTAAGAGGTGTTGCTGGTAGCGGAAAGACTCAAATTCTAGCTTATCGCGCTGCTAAACTTGCTTCTCAAAAAAAACGCGTATTAATTTTAACTTTCAATATTACTCTTTGGCATTACATTAGGGATATGGTACGGCGTGCTCCATTCGAATTCGAATGGAAGGATTCTTTTGGTGCTCCCTACATAACTTTCAATCACTTTCACGGATTCTGCAAAGATATTCTTAATCATTTTGCCATAAAGTGGCCTAAAGGCTTAGGTGAAGACTTATTTAGAACAATTATAGTTAATGAAGTAAAAAACATAATTGAGAAAAATAAAAATAGATACGAAAAATGGGACGCAATTCTGATTGATGAAGGGCAAGATTATTATTGGGAATGGTATGACTTATTATGCAACTTTTTAACATCACGAGACGAGCTTTTCTTTGTGGTTGATAAAAAGCAGAATATTTATGACAGAGAACTAAGTTGGATTGACAGCGGAATGAAAAATGTCAAGTTTAGTGGTCGTTGGCGCGAATTAAAAATCGTTTTTCGCTTGCCTAAAAAAGTTGTTGAGTATTCAAATCAATTTAGCAAAATTTTTAACCTAAATTCTGAAATAGAAGCTGAGGAAATTATTCAACCCACATTATTTGATAGACCTTACGACCCACATACAATTTGGCGTGAAATTAATCCAAATGAAAAGAACGGGCGTCTTTGGCAGGCATTTGAGTTTTTAAAAAACAAGAAAATTGCTCCTTCTGACATTGTAATTTTGTTACCTGATAAATATATCGGAAGAGAATGTGTTAATTATTTTGAACAAAGAAAAATAAGTGTAAATCACGTTTTTGAAGATGAAGAAGAATCATCCTATCATAAACATAAAAAAGCATTTTGGAACGGAGATGGCCGTTTAAAGATGTCTACGATTCACAGTTTTAAAGGTTGGGAATGTTTAAATGTTATAATTTATGTACCTGTTAAAACAAAAATGTCCCCAGATAGATTGGATAAAATAATTTATACTGCAATTACGAGGACTAGAGAAAATTTAATTGTTTATAACGCTAATCCTCGATATAAAGAATTTGGAAAAAATCTGCCGAAGAAATGGTTTGAGCAATAAGAGTCTGACAAGTATCTCAAGTGTGCAGTTTAAAAAGTAGTTCTTTCAGTTCATAGTCAGAAATTATAGCATTAATCAATCTGATCCAAAATCTCCTTGCTAAAAAATTTTGCTTCACCTGTTGCTTAAAAATACCCACAATAAATTATTTTTTGAATGAGCAAAAATAAAATCACTGACGACAGACAGCCCAGCATTCCTGCCACAATCAGCCAAATCCTGCAGGAACAGCCATCATTACATGTAGCCCATAAAGTTGAATTCTCCCAAAAATCCTTATCGCACCTTCCCCCTTGCCAGCGACGCAAAAATTCCGCCGAAACAGAAGATTGCAAAAATACTAAACGCAACTTTCATGCTTGTCAGAAAAGAAGGATAATATTCTGGCGTGATTTTCACTTTGCCGATCATGACGGCGAAGATCAACATGGCAATGCCCATGCTGAACATCTGGCCGACCAGTCGCATGGTGCCCAGCGTGGCGGAAACGACGCCATAATATTTCTTCTCGACCGAGCTCATCACCGCGTTGGTATTGGGCGATGAAAACAGGGCAAAGCCAACTCCCAGCAGGATTAGATTCATCACGATGAATGGGATCGGAGTGGTTTGATTCAAAAAAATCATCAGCCCCAATCCGATGACAGTTAACATCATGCCGAGAGAGGCAACAACTCGCGGCTCGATTTTATCGGAAAGCCTGCCCGCTAGCGGCGACAGCAGCGCCATAACGATCGGCTGCGATACCAAAACCAGGCCTGCCTGTTGAGGACTGAGCGCTTTGATGTATTGCAAATAAAGGCTCAATAAGAACGCCACGGCCGAGGTAGCGCTATAATTGATCAATGCCGCCAGGTTGGAAAACGTCAGCACTTTGTTGTTTCGGAACAGCCTGAGGTTCAGGACGGGATGCTTAATTTTCATCTCCCATCGGATAAACGCCAGAGTTCCCAGAATAGCAAACAGGATGAGCCATGCCGCCGAAATTTTTGGCAGCAGCGAAAAGCCGTACATGATCGCCACCAGGGTCAACCCGTAGATGATGGAACCGACCAGATCGAATTTTTCGCCTTTTGCCTCAGCCCACTCGCCTGTCAATTTCCACAGGATGATGGCGATGGTGATGATTCCGAGCAGCGTGTTGATCCAGAAGATGCTGCGCCAGCCCCAGTGCTGCGTTAAGATTCCGCCGATGAACGGACCCAGCGAGAGTCCCGAATAGACCGCTGCGACATTGATGCCCAGCACCTTGCCCCGCTGGTTAGCGGGAAAGACCGAAGTGAGGATCGCCACGCCTGTGCCAAAGATCATGGCGCCGCCAATGCCCTGAATGATGCGAGAACCAATCAGTTGGAAAGCTGAAGCGGAGATCGCGGTCAAAAATGAGGCGATGGTGTAGATCACAATGCCCCAGGTGAAAATTTTTTTTCGGCCATAAATATCAGCGATCTTGCCAAACGGCACAAGAAACATCGCCGCTGCCAGCAAATACGAGGTGGCGATCCAGCTTA
>JALOPY010000646.1 GCA_025453735.1 bacterium
GTCAAGGGATTAAAATGGGATTGATAAAACCTTGCTTACCAGTATGAAACCCCAGAGGTTTTTAGAAACCTCTGAGGTTTAGGCTCAAACAACAGCGACCGGTCAGTTGACTCGCTTATTTTTGAAAACGATCATGTTTTCCAGTCCATAATTGAAATTTCGCATCAAACTTCCAATCAGGAGAGGGGAGAGGCAAATCGATCATTTTCAGATTTCCGGCTTCGATCATCGTCGTCGTCTCGTCCCAATTTTTGATGCCGCTCACTGCATCCAGCACGTGTAAATTTTGATTCCCCACGCAGTTGGCATATTTCAATGTCTTTTCAATAGGACATCCGCGAGAAAAAGCAGCCAGGAACCCTGCAATCGATGAATCCCCTGATCCCGTTGCGCTAGCGATTTTATCAATGGAAAAAGCCGGACACCATAATTCGCGGGATGACCAATTCGCACGCTGGCTCTGCAAAATTGCATCGAAATTGCTGGTACCCGTGAAGTCTGAAGTTAAAATATAAAAGCCCCGATACGCGGCTTTCAAGGCTACGATTTTCGCTCCAAGATCGAGGCAGATTCTGGCCAATCGAGAGTATTCGACAGGATCGATAAATTCGATCACGTCCTTCGAACCTGCGCGTTGCTTGATTTTGAAATAATTTTCAGGATCGAGCATGAAAAAAACTTCTTCGATGCTCGGCAGGAAAATATCCACGTTCGGCAAAACTTTTTCGAGGATCTTCCGCCAGGGTGCTTTGCCGCTGGCGCTCTTGGGATCGGGCAATGCCATATCAAGCGAGGTGATCGCGCCGGCCGATTTCGCGATTTTAAAAATCTTGTCTAATTCGCTGCCGTCATGCTGATAACAGTTTTCCATCAACGGCGGGTAACCGAAATGAAACAGCTTCGATTGGGCGATGATGTCCTCATGCAAATCAGCGCTGGAGAAGCGATTGTTCGCTCCAGGATCGTGCAAAAAAATCCGGTCGATTCCTGGTGGGGCAATCGCGATCGTATACGATGACCGATCTTGTTCAGAAATTGAGACACCATCGATGTGCCCTTCCCGGTTCAAAATCTGAACGATCAAGTTGCCAAATTCGTCCTTCCCGACGCGGGACATGAATGCGACGTTCAGTCCCAATTTTTTCAGCGCAATGCCGGTGTTCGATACCGGACCTCCGGTGCTGATTTTGGCAGCGCCAACATTGACCAGCTTGCCAGGCTTGAATAGTTCACCAATTTCACGGATGCCTGTATCCGGAATCTGGGGGATGATGTCGAGACAGATGTGACCTGCTACTGTGATATCGTATTTCTTTTCCACTAACGTCCTCCGAAATTATCTCATTATCAATTCTGCTGGAATGGAAACCCGAACCAGACCCCGAAAATCGCCAGGCTGGTACCCGAACGCCAGGTCGCCCGGGTAATTGGCAAGAATTGCGTCTTTCACTGGCAGTTGCATTTTCGCGGGATCGCCATGACATTGAAGGCACATCTCCGCAACCATGATCGGCTTGTAATAGCGGTATTCCGCAATATCCGGAATCGGCTCGATGAAATATTCAGGCAGCGCCTGTCCATGCGATTGCAATGAATCGAAATAGCTTAACGCTGCTTTTTCATGCTTATCCGGCGCATTGTTCGGATTGCGAAAATTGAAACTTGTGCGCTTGATCTGAACGCCGGGCGTGAGGCTCTCCTGAACCTCTTCGGTCAGCGACATTGCCTGCGCGGCGCAGAATTCAACCGCTTCAGTCGCGTCGCCGGAATTCAATGACTCCATCAAATGCTGTTTGAGGTTTTTCAGCAACGCCTGGGAAGCTTCTTCCCCGATTTGTTGAATTTGCTGCTCCTGTTTTGCTGTCATCTGCCCTTGATCTTTCGAGCAGCCTGTAATGTAAACGAGCAGAATGAATACCAGAATAATTCGTGCCATAATTTTCCTCCGTTTGTCAAATAATTATCCCAATTACCAAATTACCCAATCGACTCAATCATCAAATTGCACGCTTTTTAAAAATCCACTAACCTCACACCCAACGGTCGGGTCACTCTTGCCACGGGATACAAATTCTTCTCCTGATCCCAATAGGGGCTTCGTTCATAAAAAAACATCAATCGCTGGTACGAATTAGCGGCAAACGCGCTATCTGATGCTAATTTCGTATTAAACTCTTTCAATAGCTCCGGATGTTCTGCAATCATCTTTTGCGCCATCGGTTCCATCATGTATGGCTCAAAATATTCCCTCATCTCGAAAATCGTGTTGAAAAATCCCCAGCCGACCAGGGCATCGGGCGCCTGCGGCTCCAGCATCTGCATGATGATTTTTGATTCGGGGCAGCCCAGCGGAACGTAAACCGAGCCGGCTTTAAATGTTCGTTGGTCGTTGACCGCATCGGTTTTGTAAGTCACCAACTGCCTGCCTTCGTACGGAAACGACCGGAACTTCGCATCGCTGAGACGATAGCCTTCGAATTCGCCGGTCACATCCTCTGTCAGGCGATACATTTTCGACGCGTGCAATTTGACCACGTCGATGACGTCAGTCCATTGTTGCGGAATGAGATAGCCAAGCGGCGGAGCAACGGTGACGGTCGGTTCAGCTTCATTAAAAACAATGGTTGCCACGTCCCGTTTCTCGCTGGCATAGGAAAGATAGCTCGCGC
>JALOPY010000647.1 GCA_025453735.1 bacterium
CTTCTTTGACAAACGAATTGAATAAGTATGAATGCTTCACGCGGTCGCCAATACGTTTTTCTGCCCAGCGCATGTCATCGATGCAATGCGATGGTTGGATCGATGCGATGATTCCCAAGTCCTTGTAGCGCTGAATGTCCTCTGGCAGCACCACTTGCGCATGTTCGATCCGATGTCTGGCATCCCGTTTGCCGTTCTCTTGAAATGCTTTTTCGAATGCATTCAAAATCCAGGTATTGGCTTTATCGCCGATGGCATGGGCAGCAATCTGCAAGCCGGCTTTGTCAATCGATTGGATCAAGTCATATAATTCATTTTCAGGATAAATTGGCAGACCTGACGTCGCGGGATCATCCGAATAGGGTTCGAAGAAAAGGGCGGTGCCCGCGCCCATCGAGCCATCGACAAAAACTTTCATGGTGCCGATTCTCAGCCAGTCATTGCCAAAATTGGGCAAAATTCCAATGGCTTCAAAATTCTTTGCATAATAATTATGGCGCCAGGCATTGATCCGCAGCGTGAGCTCTCCAGCTTTGAAAAGCTCCTGATAGACCTCCAGATCAGCCGAAGAGCTATTGTCCTGAATGCTGGTGACGCCCAGGCTATTGGCGTGCTCTATCGCGGTTTTGATTGCCTGCTTCAGTTGCTCCCTGGTGGGCGATGGAATGAATGCCCCGACGAAACTTTGTGCGTTATCCGTCAAAATCCCGGTCGGTTCGCCAGTCGCGGGATCTTTCTTGACTTCCCCGCCTTGCGGGTCAGGCGTGTCCTTTGTGACGCCAGCCAGCCTGAGCGCCAGACTATTTGCCAGCGCAATATGTCCATCCAATCGCTGAACGAAAACAGGATTATTTTGGGTGACCTCATCGATCAATTCTTTTGCCGGATGCTTTTTCGAGGGCCAGGCTTCGTGATCCCAATTGCCGCCAAGAATCCATGCGCCGCTATCGAGCTTTGCCGCATAGTCTCTGATTCGCTTCACAAATTCCTGTTCATCTTTCGCGTCCCGCAGATCGATGCCGAGCAGATAGAATCCGCCATCGGAAAAATGGACGTGGGCATCGTTGAAACCGGGAAGAACGAGCTTGTGTTTCAAGTCGATAATTTCAGTCGCGCTTCCTTTCAATTTTTGCATCTCCCGTTTCTCACCGACTGCGATAAATTTTCCATCTTTAATGGCGCAGGAGTTTGCCCAGGGATGGTCAGGCTCGAGTGTGTAGATTTTGCCGTTGATGAGGATCAGATCAGCACTGATCTGGTGATTTTGATTGGAACAGGCGAAGACGATGATCAAGGTAATCAGGATTGAAGCCAGAATGTTTCTCATTTCGGTCCTCCGTCAATTTTTATGTGCATTCGCACGGAAAACGATTCCGAACCCATCAGGTGCTCATGATTTTATACATTGAAACTTAATTGGTTTACACAGTAAAAATTTTCACTTTACTATACAAAAATTTCTCAATTTTTCAAAGGACTTTTTTTAGCATGAATAACCAAAAAATATCTTCCCTACAAAAAGCAAACCAGATGAGAATTTTTGATTTTTGACCAGGTTGCTCAAATTTAATTTTATGAAATATAATTTTTTACTGGACGCTGAAATATTTTTTTTGTATATTCATCTCACAGGAATGAAAATTTCAAGCAAACTCACACTAACAAACACCGGTTCAGAAATTTATCATGGCGCTGCCCGAAGTCATCTTTTTTCTCGTTTTAAATAATTCTTTGTCGCGTGCTGTAACATCCTTAAATTATAATTATCTGATTTTTGCTCCCCAAATCACACTCCCCAGTTTTTTGCAACTGAAAAATAAATCTAAATTCAATTATTCTGAAACTTGAAGGTGATCTGATGAAAGCTATTAGAGTTTTACTCATTCTAACTTCTCTCGCAATTTTCCTGTTTTGCGGAACCTCATTACAGATGAAGCAAGAAAAAATGAAGCAAAAAGCTGCAATGATCCATGACAAAGTTCTCACGGTCGATACTCATGTTGACACGCCGATGCGATTGACGCGATCCGATTTCAATCCGGGCGAGCGCCACGATTCCCGGAAAGGCGGCGGCAAAGTGGATTTTCCACGAATGAAAGACGGGGGACTGGATGCGATATTTTTCGCGGTTTTTATCGGTCAGGGCGAAAGAACGCCCGAAGGCAATGCCAGGGCAAAAGAACGAGCGATGGGCATTTATGACGCCATCCATGAAACTCTGAAAAAAAATGCAGACCAGGCAGAATTGGCGCTCACCCCAGCAGATGCCTATCGCATCGAGAAGCTGGGCAAACGAGCAATTTTTATCGGCATGGAAAACGGTTACCCGGTCGGCACTGATGTTACGTTGATTCAAAAATATTATGATCTTGGCGCTCGATACATCACGATTTGCCACACGCGGAACAATGATATTTGCGATTCATCGAATGACAGCACCGAGCATCATGGCTTGAGCCAATTTGGCGAGAAGGTGGTTGCAGAAATGAACCGGATCGGCATGATGATCGATGTTTCCCATTCCTCGGATGAGACATTTTATGATGTCATTTCGCTTTCTAAAGCGCCGATCATCGCATCGCATTCCTGCGCCCGGGCGCTGTGCGATAATCCCCGCAACCTATCTGACGACATGCTGAAAAAGCTGGCAGAGAATGGAGGCGTCATT
>JALOPY010000648.1 GCA_025453735.1 bacterium
GCGAAATCATTGGCTTTGATGGTAATCGCGGGCAGAAAATCAGCCAAGGGTCGGCTCTGTTGTACTCCTAACCGATGCTTCATCTGACTGGTGGTAAATCCAAATAACGCCTGATCACCTTTGCTGCGAATGACGCCAAAATCTTTTTCGTTTCCAGTTCATTAACAAATGAGTCCCGATAGTTCTTTTTCTGACAGCGACAATTTTTGCCGGGCGTGCAACCGTTCCCAATCATTGATGCGTTGTTTAATGATTTCATATTTGCGGATTTGCACCGCAAAATAATTTTTTTCAAACGCAATCGGTTTCTTTTGCGGAATGCCGCTCTGTGCAATTAAATAACAAGCGAAACGGCTGAGCATGAGATCTGGTATTTCTTTAGACGCACCTTTGGGCATAGCTATCGTTTTGTTGACGTCAACAAAATGATCGACAATTAAGTGACCGGCAGTTTCACAGGCTGTTTTTGCCCTGTTAATAACATTGTTAAAATTGCGCCACTCTGAATAACCCAGCAAATACTGCAAGTCTCTGCCAAACCAGAATTCAACGCCGGATTGTGTGTGATTGGAATACGATTCAAAATCACTGGCCAAATGTTCGATAATTTCTTGCTTCATGTTTAATGCCTATGAATTAATATCCCTGCAAAAGGTTGATTCAATAATCGATTTATTTTTTCTTCTGCTTAATAATCCTCATTTTCCAGGGAATTTATCGAAGCTGTCTTTCTGGTTGGCGTATCTAGTTCCTCCTGCGGTTTGAATGAATGAGGTGGCTATCCTAAAAATTTAGTTGGGGAATATAGCATTTCTTTTAGAAAATGTCAAGAGAAAATTTACAATATTTTGTGGTGTTGAAGAGTGAATACTACTATAAGTAGTATTTTATCAGAATTACAACATGGTGAGCTGTTATTATTTGAGGAGATGCTACTGACGAATTATTATCCCAAATTTTGCATTTACCACGAAGACACCAAGTCATAAAAATTTTATGTTTCAAAAATTAGATTACTTTTTGGATTTCACTTTCAAATTATCTTGGTGACTCTCACAAATTTTCTTTGTGCCTTCGTGTTTAAATTTTGTTTTTAACTGCACTGTTTGAGATTATTAATTAACCAACCTGAGAAATTGATATATTTTGACACGAGTCTTCCTGATAGCGACTCAGCAATGGGCATAAGGAGAACTGCAATTATTTTTCAATCCTGCCTGCTTTATCAATCATTAGCCATTCTTGATTGAGTTTTATTTCAGCTTTCCCATTCTTAAAAAGCTGTTTTACACCATCAAACTGAGGCGCGATTACCGTATTCCCATCCCGATTAATGAATCCCCATTTTCCGCCTTCCACAAGCGAATGTTCCCCCGCGTCAACTTTTTTGCATCCCACACAAAACGCCGCGAGGCTTTCGGAGAATGGACTGACATATTGAAAATTTGCTGCAATAACAATTCTGCCAGACTCATCTAAAAAGCCAATCCTGTCATCGAGCCTGAAGCGCGTCAGTCCTTCCTGAAAATAATCAGGACCGTTATCGATTACAAGGGGACGAATTGACAAAATCATTCCACTTCTATCAATGTAATACCAGCCATCCTGTTTCGCTACCGCGGCAATGTCACCCATAAAATCACAAGCTACGATGAACTGAGGTTTGATGATGATCTTGCCACGGACATCCTTATATCCCCAGAGGTCGTTTTCTTCAGAGGGGAATAATTGTGAGGTATTTTTCTCGCATGAAATCAAGACAACCCAAGTGAGGATCATGCAAATTAGCCTGTTCAACATCATTCATTCCTGTCAAATCAGTTGCAATTTTCTTTCTAAATTTTGTTCTCCAAACTATTCCTATAATAGTGAGTCGCCCGATTTCACGCAATCTAAAGAAATTTTTATTTAATGACGGCAATCTTTGTCAGCGCGGATTCACCATAACTCGTTTTTATTTTGGCGATATAAACTCCGTTCAGGACTTTAGTCCCTCTTAAGTTTCGAGCGTCCCAAACAATATCTTTTTCCTGATGCAAGCCTTTCTTCCCCTGGGGATGATTGCTGCTGTACCAATAGCTCCAAACCAGTTCGCCAATCAAAGTGTAAATTTTCATTTCAACGTCCGCATCCTGAGAGAGATAGTAGATGAAGTGAGTTTTTTCCCGATCTGGCGAGCCAAAGGGATTGGGATAATTTCGAAAAGAGCGCTTCAAATCGTTCACCATAATCACTGGACAATGAGAGCGCAGGTTTAATATTGCCTTCGGATTTTTCAATTCATCAACTATAGCAACAGGAAATAGAGATTCGATCACGATGGAAGCAGTGTCTTTTAAATTTATTTGAAATGGCTGCGACAGGCTTTCGTGACAATCAATTTCAATGAAAACCTGTTTTTTCCCCTGGGCGTCAAGGGAGATCGGATTTGTCAATGAAATTTCAATGGGATTATAGAGAATCGGCGCTGCTTCACCAATGACTGATTCATCACTCCGAATTCTGAATCCAGCGATTGCCGATTGTGGAGACATTAGCTTGCCGGTATTATCTTCGATATCAAATTTTAATGCTTCGATTTGAATAGGAATTCCGCTCTCGTTCGAAAGATTGGTGAATTCAATTCCCATCATCAATGCGGTGATGCCGGGCGCAATAGCTTTGGGA
>JALOPY010000649.1 GCA_025453735.1 bacterium
TGAGCGCTGCCAGGTGGGTAATCTCCCGAAATTTGCCAAAGCCATTATTGAGGAATAGCATGTTGGTCGTGTCTTCATTGGTCACGAATAGATCGACGTCGCCATCGTTATCCACATCGCCCCAGATGCCGACCTGGGAGCGGGTTCCAACTACTTCAAGTCTCGCCTCCTTCGCGATCTCTTTAAAGTTAATTCCCTTGATATTTTCATAAAGCATATTTTTTTCATACATGCTGGTAATGTACAAATCCCGATCTCCGTCATTATCCATATCGGCTATGGTAGCGCCCATATCGTAAATAGTCTCTCCTTCTTTTGAACGGGCTGGTCCACGAAGATTCATATGCTCGGCACCATCAGTGAAATATCCCGGTTGTTTCATTTTAATTTGCCGATTTCCATTAATCAATTGAAGGCGATTTTTATCGGACGTATTGATGCTATAAATATCATCATCACCATCGCTATCAATATCACCAATGGCGACGCCATATTCCTGATTAATTCCTTCTGCAGTATTATGCGCGTATTGCCAGAATATTTTCGCCGTTATGGGAACTTGTTGGCGAATGTATTTGACTTTACCATCATGCGTCAGCAGATAGAATTTAGTCTGCGGTGTTTCAGGTGCTCCAGTAGACCAGAGAATATCCCGCTGTTGATTGGCAAAAGTCGTGGTTCCACCGAAGGTAACGATGCCGCTGGTATTAAAAAATATCGGGCGAGCCACATCCGGCCAGTTGGTGACTATGGTATCCTGAATTAATGGAGCGAAGGGAACCAGTGCCCATTGATCATGAGTCAATTTAATTATCTTTGAATCATCTTCCAGGAAACCCCAACCAAGGGTGTCATTCACCATTCTGACCGTGGCGACAAGATTTTTTTGTTGCATTTTGATTTGCCATCGTTTGCCGTTCCAATGAAGGAGAAAACCAGTATTCCGATATTTGCCTCCAGCCCAGCCACAACTGTCGTTTGCCATACTGATACTGGAGACATGCGCAAAAGCGGGACAGGGAACCAATTGCCAGCTTGTGCCATCAAAGTGCATAATCTGGCCCCACTCACAAACCGCCCAGCTATTGTTGGGTGATAAAAAATCTACTTTGGCAATTCGATCGGCATTGGGAGTGTAGTAATCCGTTATCGTTCCTCGATCCAGATGGCGAAGGAAATAACGATAGTTTTTTTTGTTAAAACAAGCCAGCCATACATTATCCGGAGAAGAACCGACGATGTTCCAGATTTGAATATCAGCGGGAGCTTTTTCAACTTGCCAGTTGCCATTGTGCAATCGGTACAATCGGCGCGAGGCATCCCCACTGTGTACCCAGCCATTGGCGGAGTCGAACATCACTGTCGGTCCAATTTTATCTTCAAACGGGAAGGAAATGACGCGCCAGCCAAAAGCGGATGAATCGGCGGATTTTGGTGCACCTGAAATTAAAGCGGTGGATTGAAGAGCGAAAAAAAGAAAGCAAATGATCGCAGAAGTTCTGGCTAAAGTTCTGACCATAGAATCGCGGTTTCCGGCTCGGGACGAATGATCGTGAATCATTTTTTGATACTGGAATATACACTTCTTTAGCAAAAAATCAAGCACTTTAATCGGAATGTTAGAAATTCTCTAGGAGCAATTCCCATAAGTTGATAAAAACCGTTGAAACGGTTTAAAGAGTCTATTTGCTACTCACAAACACCATGATAAATCATGGTGTTTGTCTCAATCCAATTTGAACTAACACTATAATTTATCACGGTGTTAATTTGCACCCAAATTCTTTTGAATTTCTGGTATCCTCCGATGACTTGAAAAACTGAATACTGGCGACTGCCGACTGCAAGACTGAAGGATGAAATAGTGCTTGACAAAAAGTAAAAAAATGTTTATCACCCTTGTTCAAAATAGCATTTTGAAAAAGTGACTTTATAATTTTTAAGACGAGATATTCCTATACGTAGTATGATAATTCAAACATTGAAATTTAGCATAGGAAATTTATCCCATGATTAAATTCAGTAGTATTTTTGGTCAGTTGTTAGCTTTATTTCCTCGGCTTGAATTTGAAGCGTTGGTGAAAAAAAACAAAGCCGCTTGCCACTCCAAAAGCTTTTCCTGCTGGGATCAGTACGCCTCAGGCGTATCTGCCTTTGGCATGATTTGTGGCGATGCTGTTTTGTCAATTAGGTCAAGCCCATTCGTTACGAGAAATTTGCGGTAGTTTAGCCGCCGCTTTGGGTAAAATTCGGCTTCTGGGTTTGATCAAAGCGCTGAGCCGCTCGACACTGGCTTATGCCAATGAACATCGCCCCTTGCAACTGTATGAACAACTGTTTTATCAATTGCAAGGACTTGTTTGCAGTAAAAATCAGTTTTATCGAATCCTGCGTAATCCTGTGTATATTGGTAAGATTATAATCAAAGCCTGGCGAGATGATCCAGAAGTAATTGTCGATGGATGACATGAAGCTTTGATTGACGAAGCTTTAATCACTTCAAATATCAATCAGTTAAGAATTCCTAAAAAACAAAAGGCTGTCAAATTTAACAGCCTGTCTCGTATGGCGTCCCCAGGGGGAATCGAACCCCCGTTGTAGGATCGAAAATCCTAAGTCCTAGGCCACTAGACGATGGGGACATTATTGCTCTAATAATTGGA
>JALOPY010000061.1 GCA_025453735.1 bacterium
TCAACCAATCTTATTTCATTTTATTTCGATCACGATTGGCGCTTTTATTATCTATCTTGGCGTGGTGAAGGGAATCGAGAAGGCAAATAAAATTCTGCTCCCTGCGCTAATTATTTTGATCTTAATTGGAGCAGTTCGGGCGCTGACTTTGCCTGGAGCTGTAAAAGGATTGAATTTCTTGTTCAATCCAGAGTGGGGTCGTTTGCTCGATTATAAAGTCTGGCTAAACGCTTTGACTCAATCTGCATGGTCCACCGGAGCTGGCTGGGGCTTGCTTTTGACGTATGGAGTCTATGCAAAAAAAAATGAGGATCTTGTATTAAATTCATGTATTACGGGATTGGGCAACAATTCAGCTTCATTGCTTGTGGGATTCATGGTTTTTCCGGCTGTGTTTTCCATTGCGCCGCAGTTAGGCCTGGTGCCCGAACAGGTGATTGCGGAGGTTGGTCCGGCAAACACCGGGTTGGCATTTATCTGGATCCCGAATCTGTTCGCGCACTTTCCTGGCGGCAATATTTTTACGGCGCTATTTTTTCTTGCGCTTAGCTTTGCCGCTCTTTCATCGCTTGTTGCTATGATTGAAATGGTCACGCGTAATTTCATGGATCTGGGCTTAAAACGAAAATTAGCGATAGCCATTGTATGGATTGGCGGATTTATACTGGGTTTGCCTTCAGCCATCAGCCTCGGATTTTTCGGCAACCAGGATTGGGCATGGGGCGTTGGCTTGATGGTCAGCGGATTCTTTTTCGCTGTGGCAGTGATGATTTATGGCGCGAATAAGTTTCGACAGGAGCTTATTAACCAGGCTGGAAATGATTTGAATGTTGGGAAATGGTACGAATATTTTATTAAATACATCATTCCATTTGAATTTGTCGTCTTAATTGTCTGGTGGTTCTGGCAGTCCGTAATCTGGTCGCCAGCAACGTGGTGGAATCCATTCAGTGCTTATTCGTTGGGGACTTGCCTGTTTCAATGGGGAGTGATAATTTTGCTGCTCCTTTTGTTCAATAATCTAATTTATAAACGAATTTTCAAAACGGAGCGAAGCTAATGGAAGTAACGGCAATTCTCATGATGATAATTATCCTGGGCATAATCTGGGGAGGATTTATCTTTACACTTTTGCTGGCACATCGAAAAGAACAGCTCAAGAAAATGAAAAGGTGATGATTGTTTATCCCCCGAATAATTCATAAAATGAAATGATATACTTGCTACAGGCTAAAATTTCACTCTGATTCCATCGCCTGGAGCGATGGAATCAGTAGGTCAAAAAATTTTTGCAGTGAAAAATCAAACCTAAACAAGTATAGCTTGATAAAAAATAATTTCAATTTTCAATGATCAATGGCAGAAACGAAAGATAAAATAAAATCACTATCGTACAACGACGCTCTCGTGCACTTGAAAAAGGGCGTATTATCTCCAGTTTATATTATTTTTGGAGAAGAAAAATATCTGCAAGATGATTTGATCGATCGCATTATAAAAATATCGATCAACCCGGCGATGAAGGATTTTAACCTCGACATATTTTATGCCAGTGAAACAGATGTTGAAAAGATCATCAATGTGGCTCGATCTTTTCCCATGATGGATGAGCGGAGAGTAATTATTGTCAAAGATATTCAGGATTTTAAGGCGACAGAATCCAAGCACCTGACCAATTATTTCCAGAATATATCTCGCAGCTCCTGCATGGTCCTAACGACCAATCAGAAGAAAATTTCAGTACGCTTGACAAATCAAGCATCTGCTCCGGTAGTGACAATTGATTGCCGGATGTTTTATGAAAATGAGATTCCCGGTTGGATTGAAAATTATCTTAAAGCAAAGAATCTGGAAATGGAAATGCAGGCAATTTATTTGATCCAAGCGCAGGTCGGAAATTCATTGTTCAGCCTGGTGAACGAGCTTGAAAAAGTGCAGATCAATATTCATCCGCGATCAAAAATAACTCTGGCAGACATCCAAAATATTACAAGCGTTTCAAAGCAGTTTAATGTTTTTGAATTGTGCAATGCTGTTGGCGATAAAAATTTTTCCCGAACCATCGCCATTCTTAACAAATTATTGCAGCAGGGAGAGTCAGCAACGGGAATGATTGTGCAGCTTACACGTCATTTTGTGCATCTCTTGAAAATAAACGAGGGCTTTCGGCAAGGCAAACGATCGGTTAATGACTTAATGAAAGTAACCGGATTGACATATTATTTTGTCAATGATATGATGCGGCAGGCAAAAAATTTTAGCATCGAGCAACTTAGAAATTCTTTTGAATTTCTGGCTGAGGCAGATTTACATCTAAAAACCGGTTATCAGAAGCCAGATATGGTCATGGAATTATTGCTAGTTAAACTAATCAATCGATGATTGCAAAAGCTATTGAAGAAACTCATTGAAGGCCTGCTTCTAAAAAATGTGGAACTTTTAAATATTCGGTTGGGTTAAAAATTTTGTAAGGATTGCTTAATGGGACTTGAAGAAAAGGGTTCAAAACCTACAGATGAAGATTTAATAGAACGATTTCAGGATGGCGATTTATATGCATTTGACTTGATTGTCAAACGATATAAAAATCAATTGATGAATTTTGTATATAGATTTCTTGGAAATTCAGAAGAAGCAGAGGATCTTGTCCAGGAAACTTTTCTGAGAGTATATCGCAACAGAAGGGCATACCAAAAAGTCGCTAAATTTTCTACGTGGATCTATACTATCGCGGGTAATTTAGCTAAAACAGAACTAAGAAAACGCAAAAGGAGGAAATTTTTTTCAATCTCTGATTTGGGTTATAACGAGAAAGACTACGATATTTCAGATGAAGCCTACAACCCTGAGAAAGATGTCGATAGTCGCATGAAGGAAGAAATAATTCATCGAGAAATTAACCTGCTTTCTCCTAAATTCAGGCAGGTCATTTTGCTAAGGGATGTGCAGCAACTTTCTTACGAAGAAATTAGTCAGATTGTAAAAATACCGTTGGGCACTGTAAAATCACGTGTCAATCGTGGAAGACTTAAGTTGCAGGAAAAATTAAAAATCCTGGTAGATCGCTGATTTGGTTTTTATTTATTCTAACCGGTATAGATAGTTTTAGAGCATCCGATCATAATCAATTTTAATTTTTAATCAGAACAATCAGCTTTGAAAATAACTTAAAAAGAACCGTGAAATTAGAAAATTTGAGGCATAGCATGGACAATTGTCAACGGTTTAAATTATTGGTTTCTGACTACATTGAGGGTGGTTTAGCTCAGCAGCACAAACAGCAAATGGAATATCATTTTAAAGAATGTCTCAAGTGCGCCAGGACAACGCAACAACTAAGAAACCTCCTCAATGAGTTGAAAGCGCTACCAAAGGTTGCTGTCTCGCCTGACTTTGAAACGATTCTTCGGGCGCGAATAAGCGTTGAAAGCGCATTAGCGCGACGCCGCCATGAAGGATTTTTTAAATCTTTGCAGTTTCGCATACCTGCTTATGCAATCTCAGCTGTTCTAATTATTATGGGTTTGTTTAGCGTGATCTCGAAATTTGATCGACCAACCCGCGTAGCACCCCCAGAAGCGTATGTGAACCAGGAATGGTATGGCGGATTTCAGCAAGTTGACAAATCGTCTGAAGATCTGGTAATTTATATTCTTGAGCGAAAGACTGTTTACAACGTGTCGTCTCAATCTCCTGCCCAGGTTTCAACATTTGACAGTCGAGAAGAAATTAGCGCTGGGATAGATTCGGCTCGAAGTCTCCAGAGAACCAATACTGTTATTGACCGCAGAGAAAATACTCAATCACCAATCTATTGAGCATTGGAAAAGACGATTATAAATTTTATTACATGGATATAGAAACAAAGCATACCCTGGTTTAGAAAGGATTATTTTCGCGCTTTCAGCATTAAACCAGGGTTTTAAATGTATATGGATATTTCGATATAAGAGTTTTATGAAAATGCAAATCAAAAAATCAATCCTTTGTTTCGGGATTGCTACCAGTTTTTTATCAGCGGCATATTCACAAGAATCACCCGTATTAGAAAAGCTTCAGACTGAAGTTACAAATTTAATTCATCTGGCAAAATATTCTGTCGTTACAATAGCTGCAAAAACTTCGCATTCCTATACTGTTGAAGATGATGCGGGAATATTATCTCTGTTCAAGGAAAATAGAAAAGCAAAAAAGGATAAATTATGGAAAGTTGGATCCGGGATCATCTACGATAGCAATGGATATATTATTACGCGAAGTAGTTATCTGGCAGATTTTGAAGCAATAGAAGTGAAGCTGTACAACAATCAAAAATATGAAGCTGAATATATTGGGACTGATGAAACAACCGGATTAGCGCTTCTGAAAATTGCATCCGGCCTGGTCGAGCCACCGAAAATGGGTGATTCGAGTGAGCTTTCGCTCTACTCCCTGGTGATGGTGCTCGGAAATTCAATGGGTATATCGCCCTTTGCTTCCTTTGGATTGATTAGTGGCTATACACCCGAAAACATACTGATCTTATCGGCGCCAATCAATCCTGGCAATATCGGTGGTCCGGTGTTTAATCTGAAAGGTGAAATCGTTGGAATCGTTACAGCACAAGTAGAAACCGATGTCTCCTTTTCAAGACCAGCGTTCATGGACTATTCGCATCAGAATAGCCTTGCGCTGCCGATAAATCAAGTCCGCCAAATTATTGACAAAATTATAAAAATGAATGATGAAAACAAGGGATTGCTTGGAGTTGAATTATATCCTGATTCTCTTAAAAATAATAAGTTAATCTTAAAGAGCGTGATTCCAGGTTCCCCTGCGGATCGTGTCGGATTAAAAAAAGGTGATCAACTTTTAAAATACAATGAAGTAGATTTGAATAATAATGAACATATTGGAAAGCTTATTGAAGAAACAAAACCGGGAACGAGTGTTTCGATAAATTTTATAAGAGATAATCGATCTCTGAATGTTTTTCCATGCCTTGATAAAAAATGGCCTGAAAGCTTTAATCCACGAAAACCACAGAGCCTCAACCCAATGCCCTTGAACCAGAATGATGCTGCTTCAATTCAGTTTCCTGTGATTTTTTCTCCATCAAAATTTCGACAGTTGAATTCGCGAATGATTCAGATGGAAAATGAAATCCGGAGTCTTAAAATTCAGCTTCAAAAGCAGCAATGAGCTTCGATGTTGATCGTAACATCTATCGTTCAAGATGATAACAATTGGAAAAAAAATAATTAATAGCCTGAAAAATCTTTTTGATTGACTTTTTCATATTTTTTTTTAAATTATAGACCCGTGAGTTTTTGGATGCAATATAAGCAATTAATCAAAGTGACTCTGATGACTAACAATTCTGGAGGAATTTAATTATGGCAAAAGATAGAAGTTTTGCAGCAAAGGTGGCAAAAGGAGCGATCGATGCGCTGAATGCCAAAAAATGTCCTGTTTGCGGTGAAATCCCGAACAGTGTTTTGCTTGTTCAGTCTGAGCAGAAAAAAGTCTCTCCGAACTGGCGATTCAAAGAAAAGTTTGTTTCGGTATGTAAGTGTAATGAAAAAGAAATTTACGCTTAACAGCATTCTGGTGAGTTGAATCGCGAACATTGGAGAAATAATTGAAGCTTGTTCTTGCGACTCGAAATGTTGATAAAGTGCGCGAAATTAAGGATGCGCTTCGCGGATTAGCAATAGAGATTTTAACCCTTGAAAATTTTCCAGACGTTCCAGAAATTGTCGAAGATGGCATGACAATCCAAGAAAATGCCCTGAAAAAGGCAAGGGTTGTTCAAGACATTGCTGGTGGACTGGTGCTGGCGGATGATACCGGACTGGAGGTGGATTTTCTGAATGGCGAGCCGGGTGTGTTTTCCAGCCGATTTGCCGGGGAAAACGCTTCGTATGACGATAATGTTGAAAAATTGTTGTCACTGATGAAGGGGGTGCCAACAGAAAAGCGAACCGCAAGATTCCGTTGCGTAATTGCGCTGATCGGAGAAGCTATCGAACAGACAGTTGAGGGCGTTGCGGAAGGATTGATTCTTACAGAAAAACGCGGCATTGAAGGATTTGGTTATGATCCTGTTTTTTATGTTCCAGCAACTGATAGAACATTTGCTGAAATGTCCCTGGATGATAAAAATCGCGTCAGCCACCGTGGCTTAGCGTTGGAAAAAGCACGAGTCATTTTAAAAGCATTAGCAAAACATAAGCTGTAAAAAAAATCTTGCATTTTGTTCTGAAATACACTATATTTGACCAAATTTAAAACGGGGCGTAGCGCAGTCCGGCTAGCGCGCCTGCTTTGGGAGCAGGAAGTCCCGAGTTCAAATCTCGGCGCCCCGACTTATAAAAAAACCCATCAAGCATTGATGGGTTTTTTATTTTGAAATAATTGTCAAGTTATTTCAGTTAAGTTTTTTTCTTTAACGATGGATTGAGATTAGCATATAAAATGAAACATATTCCTTCGCTATCGATGCTGAACTCAGGCTCAATTGGTTCAGAATTTAATTCCAGAAGATACTCGGATTTTATTTTTTCAACCTTCATGTTAAAAGGAATCGGCCTGTTAAGTTCATGTCTCAGATTTTCCAGTGTCACCTGAAGGTCGATATAAGCATCTTGCTCCAGCGCTTTTGTCAGATGTTTATTAAATAAATCGCGGAGGAATTTATCGAACATGGCTGGAATATTGGGAAAATCTAATCTCGTTATGCTGGCTTTCAAAAACCGCAATTTGCGATCCTCGATTTTTAAATCAGCTTCGATGTGAATTTTTGTGCCGCCGATTCGTAAATCCGGGGCATTTTTTATTACCAATTGTCCCGTGCCGCGCGCCTTGATTTTAAGTCGATTCTCGCCTGCAAATTCAAATGTTAATTTTTCAATGCTCAATGGATCAGATTTATGCTGTTCATATTCGAAGCCGCCAATTTTGCCTTTGGTAATGGGCAGTATAATTTTCTCAGGCAATGGCAGACTGTCGAATTTGATTGCTAATTGCGCTGATAGTTTTGCACCGTGCATTGTTATTTCTCCTTTGTTGCGTTAATTACAATGATGAATCACGATTTTTAAAATAAACTTTTGCCATCCAATCTCTCGCCCTGTACTTTAAATTGGTGTAGTATCGTTGGTGTAATATCAGCAATTTTTGCTGTGGGAATAATTCCTTTGGAGTAATCTCCGGAAGTCCGTTTTCTGATCAAGCCTGGATCGTATGGAGTTGAAAAAATTAAAGGAACATAAGAATCTGATGCAAGAAAGCTTCCATGAGTTGACTTCATGCGATATCGTTTCTCAAAACGATAATGATCTCTATAATTGACTAAAAGCAAAATATCGCCACTGTTTTCACAATAAAATTCTTCAAGCCGTTCTTTTGCCTGGACATAACCATTCTCCTTTCCAAAATTTTTATTGATAGATTTGATATTTCCGCTCCCACGGTTCGTATCAAATTCATAAAGCTGGTATGTTTTGTGTTCGTAGTCTTTAAATAGGATATAATCAAATGCTCCGGAAAGAAAATTGTTCTCTTGCGATTTGCCCTGGTTGGCTTTACTGAATTCCTGCATTATCTCTTCCAGATCTTTCAGGTCAGGAGAAGTTGTCCAATCAACTTTGATTCCGCGACTGCGATATTCAAAAATTGCTCTCCGCACATGAATCTGGGCTGAAGCGGCAGTAATGGTTGTGATGCAGTTGCATGACGATTCCAATTCGCCAAATTCCGATTTACCCAGCACATCATAACCACAATATTTCAAAACTTTTTTAACCTCTTTTCGCGTAATACGCTTGTTATCATCCCAATCGGCACCGGTGTGTCCATGATCAGAGCAGATGACGAATAGCGTGTTTTTTAATGTCGGATTTTGGTCAATTAATTTTTCCCATAAAATTAAAAATTTTCCCAATTGTGTATCGACAGTATTTTTCAAATAATCTCGTTGCGCCCTGATATCAGGATGTGCCACCCGATCGTCTTTGACGGTGATATGTGCCTGGTGGTCATGTCCTCCAAAGTAAAGCGTGAAAAGATTTGGAGGCGGATGTTTGTGTTCCAGAAAATCGTTGAGGTAAGTCATGACATCGTCCATCATCTCTTCATCAAAATTATCTCGGTAATCGCCAATTCCATCGGCAGCGCTTTCAGTTATAAATTGAGTTTGTTTGAAGATATTGGGGATCAGCCAATCTATTTTTGATTTGTCTTTCCCTTCAAATCGCCAGGGCAATCGCCAGGGAAACATTCCAATAACATGATTGACAGCATTCTGGTTTTGTGAAACAAACAGATTCGATGAGACGGCGCATTTATATTGTTCGTTGAGATAATCATAAATAGTTTTTGTCCCTTTATTCATCATCCGATTGCCACTGCCCTCATTCGTGAAAAAGGAAAGCGATTCAAACATTGAAAAGTTTTCGGATTTGCCTTTTGCCGCTAATGAGGTGCCAGTTCTATCAAAATGGAAATTCGCGGTGATCCCATGATTTTTGGGAAATAAACCAGTGAATATCGTTGCTTGCGCAGGATAAGTATACGATGGAAACACAGTAACGCAGCGGTTGGCAACCAGGGAATCGCTGCTTTTCACATCATAGTCACCATAAAGGTTGATCTCATTGCCATGTTTGATGTCTTCTAAATAAATGTTGCCTGCAATCTTCGAGAGGTTTGGCAGACTTTTTTTTGATGGCTCTCGCAAGCTATCCTCTGCCAATGTATTATAGAGTAGATCGCGACGCAGACCATCAATATCAATAATGATAACGTTTTGAATTTGGCTTTGAGCCATAAGCATTTCCTCCAATATTTTTTTAAATTCGCCTATATCCTTTTGCCTGATTGATTCATCGAATGGGAATTATTATCAAATGAATTTTCAAATCTATTTATAGCTTAGCTTGACAAATTATTTAATGAAGTAATTTCCCTACAATGAGAAGCGGAGGAAGCAGAGTTTTATACCCGCCAAATAATAGCTCCAAAAAATTCTCCGTAACTCTCTATGCTCGAAAAGCATCTGCTAGTTCTGTTGCTCAGAGTAAGCTTTTTTTTAGAGTAATTTTTCACAAACTTTGAAATACCGATACAGTTAAAAA